>NZ_JAKJJY010000014.1:0-155398 GCF_022320955.1 Clostridium sp. YIM B02555
TGTTCAATTTAAGATTGAACAAGGGTTTGGTTAAACATGCCTTTTTTCTGTCTACTTTTAGTTGACAACTTCACATTAATTTTACTCAAAATGTCTATCCTTCTATTATTTTCCTTATGTAATTAATTTAAATGGTAATACTAAACATTAATTTTAGCATTACCACTTTAATTATTTTTAATACGACTTTATTCTAAACGATCAAACTTTGTTATAAATATACAATTTGTTGAGCTTGTCCGTAAAGTCTATTCAACTGTAACTGACTTAGCTAAATTACGTGGCTTATCAACATCGCAGCCTTTAAACTTAGCAATATAATATGAGAATAATTGAAGTACTGCAACTCCAAGCACTGGTGCAAAAATATCTATTGTTCTTGGAATATAAATCACATCATTTAGAACTTCTTCTAACCCCTTAGTTCCTTCATAGCAAACACCAATTACTTCTGCTCCTCTTGCTTTAATTTCTACAATATTACTTACCATTTTTTCTTTTAAAGCTTCTTGAGTTAATAAAGCTACAACCTTTGTTCCTTGTTCAATTAATGCTATAGTACCATGTTTTAATTCTCCACCAGCATATGCTTCTGAATGAATATATGATATTTCCTTAAGCTTAAGTGATCCTTCTAAGGCTAATGCATAATCAAGACCTCTACCTAAATAGAACATATCTTTTTCTTCATACACTCTCTTAGCTATAGCTTTGATTTTTTCTTTATCTTCTAAAACTAATTCTACTTTTTCTGGTAAATTTAATAATTCTTCTTTTAATTTATCTAATCTATCACTCTTTAACTTACCTAAAATCTTAGCAAAGGTCATTGCCATCATATACATACCAATAATTTGAGTTGTATAAGCTTTTGTTGAAGCAACAGATATTTCTGGTCCTGCTAGGGTGTATAATACATGATCAGCTTCTCTTGATACTGAGCTTCCAACAACATTAGTAAGTGCAATTACTGTAGCTCCAATATTTTTACAATTTCTAAGTGCTGCTAAAGTATCAGCTGTTTCTCCTGATTGACTTATTACAATAACTAAAGATCTTTCAGTAACTAGTGGATTTCTATATCTAAATTCTGATGCAATATCTACTTCTACAGGTATTTTTGCAAGTGATTCTATTAGATTCTTTCCTACAAGTCCAGCATGGTATGCTGTACCACAAGCTACTATAAATACTCTATCTGTATTTTGAAGATCTTCTTTAGTGATCTTTAATTCATTTAATAATATTTCATTTTCCATAGAAACTCTTCCAGCTAAAGTGTCTCTTATTGCTCTTGGCTGTTCATGAATTTCCTTTAACATGAAATCTTCAAAGCCGCCTTTTTCTGCAGCATCTTCGCTCCAAGTTACATGGTATATTTCTTTTTGAATTTCACTTCCATCTTGAGCAAAAAGCTTAACACCATCTTTTGTAAGCACTGCTATTTCATGATCTTCTAAAAGATAAACATCTCTAGTATAGCTTAATACTGCTGGAATATCTGATGCTATAAAAGTTTCATCTTTTCCAAGTCCAACTATTAATGGGCACTCTTTTCTAACTGCAATAAGCTTGTCTGGTTCATCTTTGCAAACAACTCCTAAAGCATAACTTCCTTCAAGTTTCTTAAGTGCCTTTTGAACTGCTTCAAATAAATTACCCTTATAATAGTAATCAATTAAGTTTGGAATTACTTCTGTATCTGTTTCTGATTTAAAAGTATATCCTTCCCCTTTAAGCCATGTTCTAAGAGTTAAATAATTTTCTATTATACCATTTTGAACAACAGCAATTGTTTCTTTACTATTTAAATGTGGATGAGAATTTGCATCTGATGGTGCTCCATGAGTAGCCCATCTTGTATGACCTATTCCCATGTTACCTTCAACAGGATTTTCTTTTATATTATCTGCTAAATTAGCTAAACGTCCTTTAAATTTTCTAACTTCAATATTTCCTTTATTAAGAACAGCAACTCCAGCTGAGTCATATCCTCTATACTCTAACTTTGACAATCCATTGATTAAAAAAGATGTTGCTTTCCCGCTTCCTAAATATCCTACTATTCCGCACATATTAATTCTTCCTTCCTTTTTAAAACTTACTCTAACAAATTATTTGAGTAAATCTTTTAAATTAAGTTTATCCAAATTTAAAACTTTGTACTAGCAAAATAAGCTTCCTGTCATATTCATATTTTTATTATATGAATATTTACAAAACAAAAGCCTATTAAAAAAGGGCATAATTATCCTAGTACCCTTAAAGCCTTAAACTTTAGAAGGTTTTAACACCAAACTGGATTTGTTCTTTAAATCGCTTTAAAGTTTTGCCAGTTGTTAACGGTAGTGCAAATACCGTGGGGCACCCGCCGAAGTTTCGATAACTCCCCAACCTCGTCAACTTAAGTGATAAGTGAGACTCCAAATCTATGATTTGGTTAGTCGAACTTAGTTAACTAGCTTTAGCTAGTTAAATTCCTTAAAAAAATTACTATAGTATTTACAAAATAAATTTAAATCACCTTTTATTTTGAACCATAGTACTATTAATTAAGTAGTACACTTAAGTTCTGGCGCTTTATTTTAAATTAAAAACACTTTTCTATACTATCACTCCTCTTTTTTATATTTTATACCCTGGATATTATTTTATCATATAATTTTTTTTTGTCTATAAATATATAATATGACTGCCCTCTAAATATTCTACATTTTTGTTTTTCATCATATTATAGCTGAATAAAAAAAGCAAAGGCATGAAATCAATATTTAAAATATCAACTTCATGCCAGTATGTTTTTCTATAAATATTTTATTTTAATTTAACATTTCTATTATTTATGCTCCCGCATTTCCTGAACCGCTTGACGCAGCTCCACCTGCAGCTATCCAAGGCTTTTGTATTTCTTCTTTTAAAGTATTGTAGCTATCTATTGCACTTCTTAATTGAATATTTAAATCTAAGCTATTAACAACTAATGTATCATAATCTGATTTAGTCATTAGTCCTAAATCATACTTAAGCTTTGCATTACTAAGCTGTTTATTAGTTAATTCTATACTACTCTTTGTTGAATTAATCTTATCTTCTTGTGCAAGGAGATTTGTATATAAAGTTCTTAGTGTATCCTTTAGTTGTTTTTTAGTCATATTTAAAGATATATCAGTTGTATCCATACTTAGTTTTGTACTAAGATATCCTAAACGTGCTGACAATGCATTTGAATATGCACTTTTATCTTGCTCATATTGATTATAACGAGCCATATACTGTTCCAAAGTTTCACCTGTAATTGCTACAGGTGCTGTTGCACCATCTGTTTTCGTCTTTGCATCTTGTACATTCCTTTCAGATACTTGGTTGTCATGATCATTATAATACTCTTTAGTAATCTTATTTAATTCTACTTTATATTTCAAATCCTTATCTATAACTTCATCAAAATAAGCATCTACATCTCCATCTATTTTTAATTTATCAAATTGAATATCTTGTTCTAAACTATATTGAGTCACATCTTTTCCAGTTAACACTTTAAAACTATATATTGCATCCTTCAATTGATTTTGACTATAATTTTGTGCATATTGTAAGTTTTGAATTTGAATCTGATTAGCTTGCAAATCAACTTCTGTTAAAAGTCCTAAATTATTTTTTAATTTTGCATCATTTAATTGCTTAGTTTTGACAGCTAAATCTCTTGCTGCTTTATCTATTTTCATTTGACTTGTGACAATACTATTATAGGCATTAGTAGTTTTTTGTACTACAGAATCCTCATCAAATTCTCTTTGTTGCTCAGCCTGATCAAGTGAATTATTACGAGTATCCTTATTAAGATCTTTCTTATCACTAGATAGGTTAGGAGTAATATCCTCTATTCTTTCATTTACATCATTAACTTTATCTTGATAACTTACTTTTTTATTATCAATTGCTAATATATCACTATTACTTATTGAAGCCTTTATAGCTTCATCTAAAGTAAAAAGTGGTTTTCCACTTACTGTTTGTGTACTTGTCACTGTATTAGAAGCTTGTTGTGTAGTATCTGCTGCAAATACTGGTACTATACTTCCGCTCATAACACTTATCCCAATTGCAAATGCAACCATTTTATTTATATTCTTTCTCATGTTACTTCTCCTTTTTAATTAAATTTTGTTATACTATAAAATACACTTAATATCTCTTATTAAAGGGACTATTCCACCTGATTTAATTTTAACCTATATAACCACTTTATGGAATCATCCTGCATAAATAACATTTTATTTTTTCATAATTAAGTCTCTCTTAAAATTAAACCTTCTCAATTAAATTATAAAGTAATTTTCTTATTTTTCCCTTAATTTAAACTTAATTTGAACTTACATTTATACTATTTAATAACCAACCTTGATATTTTTACTAATATATTTTGATTATATTTTCATAACTATTATAAGTCAATAACTTTTTTCCTTGTTTTCAAATTATTAATAGTTTATAATCTACTCATACACTATCTTAGGAAGGATTGTTTAAAAATGGATAAAGATGATTTATTTAAAGTCTCAGATTCATTAATGAACTTTTTATGGATTATTCAAAATAATGTACTTAAAACTCAAGATATAAATAAAATTATTCAAGCATCACGTAGCGATACACGCGGATGTTGTAAAGATTTTTCAATTCCGCCTTCACATGGGCGAGTTATTTTTTATCTTTTACATTGTAATTCCTCTCCTATTTCACAAATAGCTGATAGCTTAGGAATATCAAAATCAAATATGACTCCTATTATTGATAATTTAATTAATTACGGCTTGGTTAATAGATTCCCAGATTCTGATGACAGGAGAGTTCTTAGAGTTGAATTAACTCAAAAAGCTCATGATTTACTAGACGCTTTTCGTGATGCTATTTCTAATTCCTTTGTAGAAAAAATATCAGCACTCTCTGATGATGATGTAGTGCTATTAAACCAATCTATGTTAAACCTTATAACTTTATTTAAAAAAATCTACTAATAATAAAAATGTACTTCAAAAGCGATAATTTTTATATCTAACTTATGAAGTACATTTTTTTAACTATTTAATTATTAACTATATACAGTTGATATTATTTTTCAATTGCTTCTTCAAAAGACTTTATTAAGTCTTCTATATCTTCAAGCCCTACAGAAACCCTTATTAAAGTATCTGTAATTCCAAGCACTTCTCTTTCTTCCTTTGGAATTGAAGCATGACTCATTTTAGCTGGGTATGATACTATAGTTTCAATACTTCCCAAACTTACTGCAACTGCTACATTTTTAACATTATTCAAGAAAACTTTAGTTCTTTCAAAAGTTTTAAATTTAAAGGATAATACCGCACCTGCACCATCAGCTTGCTCTAAATGTAACTCTCTCCCTTCCATTGAAGCTAAACCTAAATAATATACTTTTTCAACTTCTTCTCTTGCTTCAAGCCATTCTGCTAACTTTTGAGCACTTTTTTGAAGTGCATCCAATCTTACTTTTAAAGTTTTAATTCCTCTAACTAAAAGCCAGGAATCTTGTGGCCCTAGCACAGCCCCAAATGTGTTTTGTATTTGATAAACCCTATCTCCAAGTTCCTTTGTCTTAGTAACAACAAGTCCTGCAATCACATCACTATGCCCACCCAAAAACTTAGTTGCACTATGCACAACTATATCTGCGCCTAGTTCTAATGGCCTTTGCAAATATGGTGACATAAAGGTGTTATCAACTATTGTAATAGAATTATTTTCTTTAGCCAACTTACTAGCGGCTCTTAAATCCGTTACCTTTAACAATGGATTTGAAGGAGTTTCTAAATAAAGTCCTCTTGTATTTTCTTTGAAAGCTCTTTCTATTTCTTCAATATTTGATGCATCTACAAAAGTAAACTCAATATTAAATCTAGAAAACAATTTTGTTGTTGCCCTATATGTTCCACCGTATACATCTCCGCAAATTATAATATGATCTCCTGCTGAGAATATTGAGAGCACAGAACAAATTGCTGCCATCCCAGATGCAAAAGCAAAACCACATTCCCCACCTTCAAGTTCTGCTATTAGTTTTTCTACAACATCTCTAGTTGGATTTCCTGATCTAGCATAATCATACTTTCCAAAATTCTCTATATCAAATTGATGAAAAGTAGATGTTTGATATATAGGAGTACTTACAGATCCTGTTGTAGGATCAATATCTCCACTTGCATGTATTAATTTAGTTCCAAAATTCATAATTTACACCCCAATCTTTTTAGTTTACAGTTAACTGTTAATGTTGAATTTGCTTTGCAAATTCTTAAAATATATTACAAGAAAAGCCACAGCCTTTTCCTCCTTAAACTCATAACTCCTAACTCTTAATTGAATTAATCGCTTTGTCTAAGTCATTTATTAGGTCATCTATATTTTCTATTCCAACAGACAGTCTAAGTAAATATTCATCAACACCTAATTTTTGCTTAATTTCTTCTGGTATTTCTGAATGAGTTTGCGTGAATGGATAAGTTATTAAAGTTTCAACCCCACCTAAGCTTTCTGCAAACCTTATTACTTTAACACTCTCTAAAATTTCAGGTATTAATTCTTTATCCTTAACTCTGAAGGAAAGTGTTGCTCCAAAGCCTGTTGCTTGCTGCTTATTCAATTCATATCCCTCAAAAGCTTCTAGCCCTACATAATAAACTTTTTCTACATTAGGACTACTTTCTAAGAATTTAGCTATCTTTATTGAATTCTCCTGTGATCTATCTAATCTTATGTGTAATGTCTTTAAGCCTCTTAAAATAAGCCAGGCATCAAAAGGTGATAACGTAGCTCCCGTCGACATATGAATTCTTCTCAATCTTTCCAATATGTTATCATCATTTGCAACAATAAAACCTGCTAGTAAATCATGATGTCCACCTAAGAATTTTGTTCCACTATGTACTACTATATCAGCACCTAATTCTAATGGCTTTTGATAATATGGTGTTAAAAATGTATTATCTACAATAAGTAGTAAGTTGTTATTTTTAGCTATTTCTGCTGTAGCTCTTATATCTGTTACCTTCATCATAGGATTCGAAGGAGTTTCTATAAGAATACCTTTTGTGTTTTCCTTTATTGCTTCCAATATATTTTTTGTACTTGTTGTATCAACAAAGGTTACTTCTAACCCAAAATCTTTAAAAGTTTCATCAAATAACCTATATGTGCCTCCATATAAATCATCAGATAAAAGTATATGATCCCCTGTTTTAAATAAGTGTATACAGGCCGTTATTGCTGCCACTCCTGATGAAAAACCAATGGCTGATTTTCCACCTTCTAAAACTGCTAAGGTTTTTTCTGCTTCTTCTCTTGTTGGATTTTGTGCTCTTGAATAGTCATAGCCTGTGCTATTATTTAAGCCATGATGCTTAAAGGTAGCCGCTTGATAAATAGGAAAACTTATTGCCCCTGTAGTTTCATCCCCACCTGATATGCCACTAACTGCAATTGTTTCAAAAGATTTTTTTACTGTCATTTTTTTGCCTCCTCAAATTTATATATTGCTTAAAACTTATTTATTGTTACTGCTAAAGAATAAATTCATCTTATAGATGAAGGTTATAAAAAAAAGCCACTCCTAAAACAAGAAGTGACTATATAAACCATAAGTTCCATTAAGTCTTAATGCCTCTCATTTTTCAAGATATTATCTTGCAGGATTTAGCACCAACGAAAAATTTATATAAATCTTTCAGGTTGCCGGGCTTCAAAGGGCCAGTCCCTCCACCACTCTTAATAAGATTAACTTATCCAAATATATATTTGTTATTATTAATTATACATAATAAAAATTTTATGTCAATAAATATTAGTAAATTTATCGATTTTGTGTATTTACTCTACCCATGCCCCATTAGAACCAACATAATATCCATCAATATACTTATCATGCTCCATAGTTCCTGATTGATTTAAATAATACCATTTTCCATCTATATCTTTAAACCAACCTGTTTTCATAGCTCCTGATTGGCTTAAATAATACCAATTTCCATCCGTATCCTTAACCCAACCTGTCTGCATAGCCCCTGCTTTATCCAAATAATACCAGATCCCATCACCACTTTGAACCCAGCCTGTCTTCATCATTCCTGATTTATCTAAGTAATACCATTTACCATCCGTGTCTTTAAGCCATCCAGTATTTATTGTTCCTTCTTTTGATAAATTATACCAAACTCCATTTTTTTGCTGCCATCCAGTGCTACCTTCACTAGCAGTTTTATTAATCCCACCATTATCAGCTGCCGCTTTATCTGAGTTTGTGCTTGCATTATCGTTAGTTGCGTTCGTATTGTTACTTGGTGAATTATTATGTGACCCTGAAGAAGAATCTGATGTTCCTATTAGCAATCTGACAGAGTTATTATCATAAACTAGATTTACTACATAATTACTTGGTAAACCAGTTGTTTCAATTGATGAAAATCTACTATTTGTGTTATTACTATTAATTTTTATTATAGTCATACCACTTGTAGGTATATAACTATTACTAAAATCCAACTTCAACTTTCCATTGAAGGTTGCATTACCATCAACCTCCAACACATCATCTTTGCTTCCAATAGAAAGTTCAAGTGTACTGTTTTGTGATTGATTATAGTCATTTTTTATATTCACTAATCCATCTACATTTTCAACAACTGTACCACTTTCATTTGAAACACTTCCTACTCCAAAAGCTGTAGCTGAATCTGCTTCAATAGTACCACCTTGAATGTCTGTTCCACCACTATAAGTATTATCTCCACCTAATTTTAAAGTTCCTGTTCCTTGCTTGATTAAGGTTCCACTTCCTGAAATATCATTACGCCATCTATCTGAAGCATTAAATCCACCCTTTGATGCATCCATGTTCACTGTAATATTGCTATTAAAGGCTCCATAACCATCTGCCGCTGCAAAGAGGTTAAGCCTTCCCCAGCCTTCAGCATCGTCTAATAATGGATAGCCAGATTCTAAACCAGTTGTATATAAAACATCGCGCCTTTGATTAACATCAAGATATGGAAGACGAGTTTCTAATAGTACTTCTGCTCCTTTTGGCACTTTCATTGGTATAGTTGTGTCTCCAGTTTGTCCAAAGCCATAAGTTAATCTTTTAATATAATCTTCCTTATTCTTCTTATAATCACTAAATCTATCTTCTGATGTGCCTTCTTGTGTAAAAAGTTTAGTTTGTGCTTCATTATAAGCAGCAGCCTTTAAGCTAGCATTGTTTGGATCATATAAAGCTGATGCGGCAAGTGCTGTACCAATTATACGCCCTCCCATTACATCTAAAGGAGAATGATATCCTGCTATAATTCTATCATTTCCAAGTTCAGAAGCACGTGTAAGCATTTCTTGAAAACGCTCTGGTGCTGCATAAGCCATTCCAATTGATGCTAAGTATGCAGCATTTGTATGTCCACTTGGAAAACCTCCATCCTTATTTGGATTACTTCCTATATCTAGTGCTAAGGTTGGAAGTAATTTCACCTCAGAACTCCAACGATATGGTCGCATGTATTGATAAAAATATTTTGATGGATTTCCACTAGCTTGTCCCCCGCGTAAAGTATTTACTAATTTAACCATGTTGCCAAGCTCAGAAGTTTCACTGGCCCAAGGACCTTTTTGATGACTATCCTCGCGATCATCATCATTGGTTATTTTTTGTGTTAATGCATCCTGTAGCATATCTTCATTAATTGCAGTATTTGCATTAGCAAGATTTCTAAACACATCTGTATATTTTCCAAGACCATCTGTAACACTATAACTTGCATTTCTACGATCATCAAAAAATACTCTAACTAATGGCCCTGTAGTAGTAACAGCTGCTTGAGTTGTATTTCCTGCTGTCATATCAATTACAGTACTAATATTTTGATCATGTATATCTTGATCTAATATTGTACCTCTAGTCCATTCATCACCATTAGCAGTTCCTGATACTGGTGTAAATATATTAAGAAATTGAGATAAGGCTCCTACTGCTGGATTCGTCGAAGGTGAAGTATCACCTGGTTTATATCCTCCTGAATTTTGTTGATATGTGTCAACAAAGTATCCATAAGCTCCTCTATGAGCAGTTAAATCATCAGCAGCAAAAGCCTTAAAAGGCATTAACCCTTGAGTTATAGTAGTTGCTAAAACTAGTGGCATAATTTTTTTATTAAAATTCATGTTAATCTTTCCTCGCTTAATAAATTTTCATAAAATAATTTTATCCACTATATTGTATAACTGTTTTGTTTAATAAAAATTGTATTCTTATTAATTCTAGGTTAAATACCAATTTATTCTTGGTACATTATTCATATCTTAATGCTTCAATAGGATCAAGATTTGCTGCTTTTTTAGCTGGGTAATATCCAAAAAATACCCCAATTGCCATTGAAAAAGTGAAACTTATTAGTATTGTTGGAATAGATATTGATATAGGAGAATCTAATACTATACATGCAATTATCCCCATCCCAATTCCTAATATTATTCCTATAGCCCCACCGATTGAACATATTATAACTGATTCAGTTATAAATTGCATTTTAATATGGCTGCTTTTAGCTCCAAGAGCTTTTCTAGTTCCTATTTCTCTTGTTCTCTCTGTAACAGATACAAGCATTATATTCATTACTCCTATTCCACCTACGAGCAATGCAATAGCTGCAATTACAGATATTGCTGCTGATATAGCACTGAGTATTGAGGTAAAGGATTGTACTTGATTTTTAAGATTTCTAACATTTAATTCCCAATATTTATTACTCTTATACAACTTATCTGTATATTTCTTTATATCCTTGACTAACTTTTCTGAATCAATATTTCCATTAGGTTTAATCATAAAACCATAGTAATTCTTATATTTTTGTTCAGCTTTTACTGTTGTTATAGGGACATATAAATTAGTTTGTATATCTTTTTCTTTTGATGCAGTCCCACCCATTCCTTCAAGAAATGAAGGTGGTTCATATTCATAAACTCCTACAATAACATATGTTTCAATATTATCTTGTATATATACTTTAATTTCTTTGCCCAAAGGATTAGTTTTACCTTTAAACATATTATTAACAAGCTTTTCAGACACTACTGCAGTTTTCTTTGTTCCTTTAACATCCTTATCTGAAATAAATCTTCCACTAACCATCTTAACATTATTAACATCTTTATATTCATCATTTACTCCCACTGTTGATATATTAGCATACAGATATCCATCTTTTACCTTACCTTGTCCTGCATCTGTATCTATACTTATACCACTAATCCTGTCAGAAAAGGCCTCTTTAATTGAATTTATTTGATCTAAAGTGAGCAAATCAGTATCTTCTGGTTGCTTAGAGGAATATCCTCCGCCTCCATCATCTTCACTCTTTTCTCTGATCTGAACATACATATTATTTCCACCTAGTTTATCTAGTTCCCCTGAAACTTTAGAAGTAATTGCACTTCCTATAGAAACAATTCCTATAACAGAAGATATCCCTATAATAATTCCCAGCATAGTCAATAGGGAACGCATTTTGCTAGCTCTAATACCTGCTATTGCAAGCAATATATTTTCTTTTATAAACATATCTTTTCACCATTTGGAAATCTTTTAATAAACTTGTCATTCTGCTCTTCTGATACTACATTTCCATCCTTCAATGTTATAATTCTTTCTGTTTCTTCTGCAAGCTCATGATTATGAGTTATAAATACTATAGTTTTCCCTTCTACTTCATGTACCTTATGAAACAAATCCATAACAAGTCTTCCGGTTTCTGAATCAAGAGCCCCTGTGGGTTCATCAGCAAGTATAATACTTGGATTATTTGCAAGAGCTCTAGCTATAGCAACCCTTTGCTTCTGACCTCCTGATAATTCATTAGGTTGATGTTTCATTCTATCCTTCATTCCAACAAGCTCTAACAGTTGTTCTGCCCGTTCCCTTCTTTCATGTCTATTCATTCCATAATAAAGCATTGGTAATTCAACATTTTTTAAAGCTGAGCTTCTTGGTATTAAATTATAGGTTTGAAATACAAAGCCTATCTTTTTGTTTCTTACCTCTGATAAACCATTGTCAGTTTTATCCTCAATATCTGTACCATCTAAAATATATTTTCCTGAAGTTGGCCTATCAAGTGCCCCTATGATGTTCATCAATGTACTTTTTCCAGAACCAGAAGCTCCAACAATAGCTATAAATTCACCTTCATTTACAACTATATTAATCCCTTTTAAAATATCCAATTGGTTTGGAGTACCCACATAAAAGCTTTTAACTATATCTTTCATTTCTATTATAGTTTTATTCAAATAAATCACGCCCCTTTTATTTGAATTTTTTCTCCAACTTTACATGTTGAAGGATCATTAATTACAAATATTCCATCTGAAATTCCTTCACCTGAAATCTCTACATTAAAATCAGATTCAAGGCCTGTACTTATCGGCAGTTCTTTAACTATATATTCATTTCCTTTTTCACCAATTTTTTCAGCTACATATACACTTTTACCATTTCCATTTTCAATTATACTTTCTGATGATACTGTATAGACATCTGATTTTTCACTAGTGATTATATTTACTCTTGCACTCATTCCAACTTTCATATTTTGATTTGCATTATTAACTTTAACCTTTGCTTCAAACCCTGCATCCGAGCTTGTTCCTTGTTGAGATTGGCTTGCATCTTTACTTTGAGCAATTATATCTTTTTTAGCAGATGGGCTGACACTTACTACTTCTCCTTCAATAACATCATTCCCTGTTGAATCTGTCTTTATCTCTGCTCTTTGTCCAACTTTAATATTTGCTATATCAACTTCTTTAATAGGTACAGTTATTTCTATATTATCTAAATTCTCAAGTTCAAATAAAATACCATTTCCTGAATTTCCAACAGTAGCATTTACACTTGTAACTGTTCCGTCAACTGTTGCCTTAATTGTGCAATTTTCTAATTGCTGCTTTTGTTTTTCAATAGCAATCCTTTGACTTTTGTTATTATAATTATTTTGTGCTGTATCATACTCATTCTTAGCTTTACTTAAGGCTTGATCAGCTTTAATCTTTACATTTTCTAATGACACCTTTGCCTTCTCATAATCTGAATTTGCAGTATCATAATCAATTTTAACCTTATTAAAATCACTCTCTGTAATTGCTTGAGCATCATATAATGATTTATTTTTTTCATAAGTTTTCTTCTTATCATCTAAATTAATCTTTGCCAAATTTAAAACTTCTTCAGCATTTTTAACATCAGTATTTAAATTATTATTATATATTTTCAATTCATCATCATATGCTTTTTGGGCAGCTTCAAGAGTCACCTTATTATTAGCATCTGTTGCATCTGCAGTAGCTGTTGACTGTTCAATATCTTTTTCCAACCCTGCTGAATCTAAAATTGCTAGGATATCACCTGTCTTAACATTATCTCCAACTTTTACTTTTACTTCTTTTATAGCATTACTTTCAGTGCTATAAATATTTGTAGTGTCCTGACTTTTTATTTCTCCCAAAACGTTCACACTGTTTACAACTTTTCCTTTAGAAAGTGTTGTGTATTTAACCTGCGGTGCTGGCTTAGGCATAATTATCTTAGCAATTATAGCAGCTACAATTATTACAAATATTATGCTAAAAATAATTGCCTTTTTACTCGGTTTCCTTTTTAATTTTATTCCCTTAAGACTTATGCCTTTAGGTTTTAATTTTTTAATGTCTAACTTTGGCATATAAGTTTTCCCCCTACTTTCAATAAATCACTTAATATGTAGTTATTTTACACTAATGCTAATATTTTAAAATCCATTAATATATTTTTTAGTATAGCACTTAAAATCTAAGATAAGTATTAATTCAACATTAATTTTTTCTTAATAATATAAATCTTCTTTAAACTTATACTAATTATTATTTCTATTAAAAGCATATTAAATAATTAACCTATAAGAAATCGATTTTTATTACATTTATCTTTCAATTTTGTAAGATTAAAATCTAAGTCAGTAAAAATACAAAAAGTGATATTAAAATATATAAAACATCTTAATATCACCTTTAATAAAATTTTATCCTTAAATAGTTCACTGCTAATTCAAACTAAAAAATTCATCATTAATGTTACCCTTCAAGCTTGGAGATAATTGATTTAAGGTATTTAATATATTAATTCTATTCTCACCACTTACCAAGGTTGGTACATAATCATTTTTATCATTCCTTGAAGAAATCATAGCTGGAATAACCTTGTATTCAAAGTTTGCTAATTTATCATCCTGAATATGAGCTTTAAATTGAAGTATAAAGGTTCTTTTATCTGGTGGATTTGCATTTCCGCCAAAACAAAAATTCCCCATTGAGTAAGCTATAAGTTTCCCCTTATAATTCTCAACACTTTGAATCACATGAGGATGTGAACCAATAACAGCATCTGCTCCATTATCAATAGAAAATCTAGCCAAATTTTTTTGGACATCACATGGTTCATATTCTCTCTCTATTCCCCAATGAAAATATGGAATAACAACTTTAGCTCCCTGTTTCCTCAATTCTTTAATATCATTCGCAATCTTCGTTTTTAATTTATCTGAAGATTCCCACCCAGTATATCCCAAAAATCCAAACTTAACTCCCTTTATATCTTTTATAATTTTATAGCCTTCTCCACAGATATCAACTTTATTTTCCTTTAAGGTTGAAATAGTATCCTTTATTCCTTCTTCTCCATAATCATAAATGTGATTATTCGCTATTGTAACTCCTTCAATAGAAGAACTTGTTAAAATCTTAGCATATTCCTTAGGCCCTTTGAAGTTATAATATACATCTCCATCCTTAGCAGCTTTAACATTTGAATTTGTTAATGTAGTTTCTAAATTCACTAAGGTGTAATCATCTTTGTTAAATATATTAACTACATTTTTCATAAAGTAAGAATAGTTTTTTCCATTACTAACAAATGCAGCTGGTAAACTTCCTTCATATGAGAATTTATCATCTGTTCCTAACGTGAAATCCCCAGCAAATGAAATAAGAATTTCTTTTTTAATTGGCATTTTTACAAGCTGTTCGTTTACTATTTCTTTAGCTACATTCCCTATTATTTCACCATTTAACTTAATCCCATTTTCAATTTTATTTGTACTTATAAGCTTCAAATTTTTCAAAAAAAGACCTAATACGATTACAATTGCAATACTTATAATAACTAATATAAAACTTTTAAAATAGTTATTATTCTTCCTATTCTCCCTTAGATAACGTCTTCTGCGGCTATTTTCAATACTTCTTCTACCCATATAAAATCCTCAGCTTTTTTAAAATTTTGAGTTATCATTATACAGATTTTAGCACATTCTTCATTAGTCTTCTATAAATATATTTCTATAATTAGCTTAAATTTTATATACATTAATGACCGCTTTCAATTCTTCTGCTAGTATAGTTTGTTCACTAATTGCTTTAACAATAGTACCTATTTGATCAGTAACTTCATCTACATTTTTTTGTATATATTTTGATTTACTTGCTGTTTCTACAGCATTTAAACTTACAGTCCCAATCCCTTGCGTTATCTGCATAATAATTTCTTCTATGGCTGCACTGGTATTTTGAATTTCCGATGCCATGCTAGTAATTAATGCTGAATCACTTTCATAATTTGTTGCAGTTTGAATCAATAATTCATAATCCCCATCAACATCCTTTTGTAAAAAATCCAATAAATTCTTGCTATGCTCACTTAAATTATAAAATGCACCTTGTACTTCATTAATTACTGTCCTTATTTGATTTACAGCTTCTTTACTTTGTTCTGCTAATTTTCTAACCTCATCAGCAACAACTGCGAATCCCTTTCCTTGTTCCCCTGCCCGAGCTGCCTCTATTGCTGCATTAAGTGCTAATAAATTTGTCTGTTCTGATACTTCAGCAATAACATCTGCCATCATCTTAATATCATTGACTACTCTTCCTTTTTCAATTGCATTAGTAATATTCTCAATTTTTTCGCTATATATCCCTCGTGCATTTTTTGCTGCTGCTTGACCTTTATCTTTAACCTTAATTGCCTTATCTCTAATGTTTTCTGCTGATTTACTATCTGTTAATGCAGTCTCATTTAAACCTAATACTACAGCTTTTATTTCAAATGTTGATGCATTAACTTCCTGTGAAGCTGCACTCAATTGTTCAACCTCATTTGATATTAACTCTGTCGACGAATTCACTTCATTTATTCTACTATTAATATTTTTTAAACTATCATTTAAATTTCCACTTGATTTTATTAATAAATTTGAGTACGTATATATATTACGAACCATAGCCCTATTTGCCTTTATTGCTTCATTTAAACTCTCTATAACTTCTTTAATTTCTTTTGCATATGTTCCTTCAAGTTCAACTGTTAAATCACCTTTTCTCAATGAATATGATAATTTACTCAAATCTCTTAACGGTTTAAGGATTCCCCTAATTATTAACATTGCAAGAATCAATGTTATAACAAATCCAATAATAGATGTAATAATAATTATATTAGTAACATTTCCTACTGAATCTTCAAGTTCTTGAATCGAATTTCTCATATTCATCTTGGTTACAGCTTGAACTGCTGCATTATTTATTGTGTCCTGTGCTACTCCAAGTTCTAACATAACTCTTTTCATTTGTCTTACGCAAACGATTGCGATTGTAAGCATAAAACTTAATACTATGAGATAGCTAATTATTATGTTACTTTTGAGACTAATTACCATCTTTTTGTTTTTTCTTACTTCAATACTCATCTTCTCCTCCTTAACTATATACTTTGATAATTTTATCAGTTATTTTAAGTGCATATATTTTTCATTAGTAGTTAAGAAAAATATATGCACTTGAGGAACCTATTTTAAATCGAAATTTTTTATATTTAACTTCACTCTGCTTTTTGTATAATAATTATTAATAACGTTCTCAAATCGCAACCGATTGCTATTTAACATAAACAATTTCCTATAATGTATATTATTTAAATGACTCTCTCTTTATAAGTTTTGAATCAACTATATGATGATTAATTAACATTTCATTTTTTTCAAGATGTTCAATTAGAATTTTCACAGCGAAATATCCAAGTTCATCTGCATTTATGTCAATTGATGATAATGAAGGATTTTGAAATTCTGACAATGGATTATTATTAAATCCAACCACTTCAATATTATTAATATTTTTTTCTCTTAATACTTTGAGTATTCCAAATGCTAATATATCATCTTCTGCTATTATAGCTGTAGGAGTAGCATTTTCTAGTAGTTTAATAGCTCCAATTTTACCTTCATCTTCATTAAAGTCATTCATCATTACAACCATTTTATCTTGCATCGAAATACCGTTAATTTCACATGCAACTTTAAACCCATTAAATCTATCTTTTGTAACATTCCATTCTTTTTTTGCTCCTAAAAAAGCTATGCTTTTATGACCTTTCTTTATCAGTTCATTTACTAAATTATAGGTAGCTTGAAAATTATCATTATCCACCCACAATACTCCATCAGCTTCTTCAGGTCTACCTATTACTACAAATGGAAATTCAGCATCCTTAAGAAACTTAATACTTTTATCATCTGCCCTTGCACGAAGTAAGCATATACCATCAACTAAATTGCTAGTAATAAAATTATTTATATATTCTAATTCCGTTTTTTCGTCTTCACTAAATGCATAGGTAATATAATATTTCTTGTTTTGAGCATATCTGCTCATTCCTTTCATAGCTTGTATAAAGAATGTATTAGTTATTAAATCTTGGGATTCATTTGGTAAAACAACACCTAAAATTCTACTCTTCTGATTAGCCAAACTCCTAGCTATTGCATTTGGTTTATACTTAAGTTTGTTTATGGCTTCCCTAACTCTCTCCTTTGTTTCTTCACTTATCTGCGAACTATTCGAGATAACCCTAGATACAGTTGATGGAGATACATTAGCTTCCCTAGCCACTTCCTTTATGGTAACCTTCATGTTTTTCTCCTATCTATATTTACAAATTTACTACACTTATAAATATTCATTTTTTCTAACACTATTAAATTAATATTACCATATTTCGACTCATGTATAAACAATATATAACTAAATTTATACTATTCTAATTGGCATCTAAATTATTTTTATCCTTAGCTATTTTATTTTTCTTCTGATCGCATCTTCCATAAATTTCTGTTATACTATAGATTTTTTTAGCTAAATTATTATTAATTAAATCTTCTTTCATTCTCCAGCACCAATTGCTTCCAAGAGTGGATGGTAGATTTGTTCTTGCTTCATTTCCCAAGTCTAAGAAATCTTGCATTTGTGCAATTGCAACACGTGCAACACTTCCCCATACACCTCTAATGAATCCCCAATTATATCCTTCCTCTTCATTTAACCCCAAATACTGTACTGCTTTTTTAACTTGCTCCTTTGGAGCAGTTGTTTCTACCCATCCCCTAACTGTATCATTATCATGAGTACCTGTATAAACTATAAAATTTTCTTCATAATTATGAGGTAAAAATGGATTTGTACTATCTGTATCAAAAGCAAATGTCAATATTTTCATACCTGGAAATCCTGTATCATCTCTAAGCTTAATTGTTTCTTCAGTTAAGGTTCCTAAATCTTCTGCAATTATATTTACTTCTCCAAGTTTTTCTTTGATTGCATTAAAAATCTTTATACCCGGTCCTTTGACCCACTTACCATTTTCTGCAGTTAAATCGCCATAAGGTATTGACCAATATGATTCAAATCCTTTAAAATGATCTATTCTAAGCACATCATATAAATTTAAACTTTGCTTTATTCTAGCAACCCACCACTTATAATTAGTTTTCTCCATGTAGTTCCAATCATATATCGGATTTCCCCACAATTGACCAGTAGCTGAGAATATATCTGGTGGACAGCCTGCAACTTTTAAAGGCTTTAATGTGTTTTTATCAAGTAAAAATGCTTCTGGATTGCTCCATACATCAGCACTATCTTCTGCAACATATATAGGCATATCTCCAATTATCTGAATTCCAAGCCTATTTACATATGCTTTTAATTCATTCCATTGTTTATAAAATTCAAATTGTAAGAACTTCCAATATCCTACCTCATCACTTAATATTTTTTTATATTTAGTTACTGATTCAGCTTTTCTTAATCTAATATCTTCATCCCAAGTCTGCCAGTTTTTCAATTTGAAATGATTTTTTAATGCCATATACAGAGCATAATCCTCTAACCAATAAGCTTCTTTTTCTTCAAATTTCTTTATATCATTAAAATTGCCCTTCATTTTAAAATTTTCATATGCTTTTCTTAATACTTTAAACTTTTCTATGAAAATTTTTGCATAATCTATTTTTTCTGGATTTTTTCCAAAGTTTATAATTTCATAATCCTCTTTATTTAATATCCCTTCCTTTTTCAATATATCAAAATCTATAAAATATGGATTTCCAGCAAATGCTGAAAAAGATTGATATGGTGAATCTCCAAAACTAGTAGGACCAAGTGGAAGTATCTGCCAATACTTCTGTCCAGAGTCTTTTAGAAAATCCCCAAATTTATATGCTTCCTTACCAAAAGTTCCTATTCCATATTTACCTGGTAAAGAAGCAATATGCATAATGATGCCGCTTCCTCTATTCATATCTTCCTCCTATTTCCTCACTAATTAAATATATTATAGATATTTCCTTAAGCAACCGCTTGCACAAAAAACTCTGTTTTTACTATCACTATTTAATTACTGTATTTTATCTAAAAATCAAGAGATTATTTAAAAGTTTAACTTTATCTAACAAAAATGTACTTTTCACAAGATAGCTTACCTATTCCTGTCAGATAGACTCATAATAAAAATGTTTATTGATTATACTTTAAAAATAATCTCTGTAGTTAATCTATAATTATTTTATAGATCCTTGAACAATTCCTGCAATAATTTGTTTTTGAACAAAGAAGTAGAATATTATTATTGGAATTATAGCTAAAACTAGTGCTGCCATTGCTAATTCCCATTGTTTTGAGAATGCTCCAAAAAAATTATTCATAGCTAATGGTATAGTATTTATTTTTCCATTTACAGTTAAGAAAGGTAACAAAAAGTCATTCCATATCCAAATACTGTTTAGTACTGCTACTGTAACTGTAGTTGGTTTCAATAGTGGAAGTAACACTTTAACATATGTTTGCCATTTAGTACAACCATCTATAGTTGCCGCTTCTTCAACTTCTTTTGGTATTCCTTTGATAAATCCATGGTATAAAAATATACTCATACTAACACCAAATCCTATGTACATGAAAATAAGCCCATAGTGTGTTCCTAGCATTTTAAACGGTCCGAATTCAATTTTAGCCATCCACTTTACAAGAGGTATCATTACAGCTTGGAAAGGAACAATCATTCCAGAAGTAAATACATAAAATAATATTTTACTCTTTCTGCTTTGATCTCTTACTAATACCCAGGCAGCCATTGAAGAAAATAATATAATTAATGATACACTTACTACGGTTATTAGCATTGAATTAGTGAAGGAACTTAATATATTCATTTTATTCATTGCTTCTAAATAATTTTGAAAGTTCCAGGTATTAGGCAATCCAGTAGTATTTGCAAAAATCTCTCTTCTTGTCTTAAATGAATTAATAAACATTAAATAAAATGGGATCATATATATAATTAGTAGTAACCAGGAAAATACTTCTAACAATTTTAATCTTCCAGTATAACTATCTAGTGTCTTAAGCTTTTTAGCTGGTTTATATTTCTCTACATTACTTGCGATATTGCTTGACTCCATTATACTTCTACCTCCTTTTTCTTATTAAAATAAACCTGAGTTAAAGAAATAGTTGTTACAAGTATAAAAAATATAATAGCTTTAGCTTGTCCTATACCCATATTATTTACCATAAAAGCTTCATTATAAATATTTAAAGCTAACATCTCAGTAGTCTTCAATGGTGTAAGAGAGAAGTTTAAGTCAAATAGTTTAAAGGAGTTTGCCAAGGTCAAAAATAAACAAATTGTCATTCCTTGTCTTACCATAGGAATCGTAATATGCTTAAATGTGCACCATCCATCGGCTCCATCAATATGTGCTGCTTCAATTAAATCACTAGGCACATTTTCTAATGCTGCAACATAAATAACCATTATATAACCTGCATATTGCCAAGTTGAAACAATTAACATTGCAAGCATTGATGTAGATGCTCCTTGTAAAAGTGATGTCGAAAGTGTTTCACTTCCTAAAACATGGCCTATGCCTGTAAATACAGAGTTAAACATAAACTGCCATATAAAACCTAAAATTAATCCTCCAATCAAATTTGGCATGAAAAAGCCAGTTCTTAAAAAACTGCTGGTCTTTAGTTTTCTTGTAACTACATATGCTAATCCAAACCCCACCAAATTTATAGTTATTACACTGGCAATTGTATATAAAACAGTTATTTTTAATGAATAAATAAATTGAACATCTTTAAAAATTCCTAAATAATTTTTTATTCCTACAAAATCATATTTAGGATTAGCACCATTCCAATTTGTAAATGTATAATATATACCAATTAAAAAAGGAATTATTACTACCATTGTTATTGCAAATAAAGAAGGTCCTACAAAAATCCAAAAATCTTTATTTTCTCTTGATTTTTTACTCATATACTTACCCCTTTCTTAAAAATTTTTAATTACTGCATTAAAATTCCTTCTAAAAAATTCATGAGGAGGAATCACTCTCCCCATGAATAAAATTTCATTTGCTGCTATTGAGCTTTCCCTGCATCTTGAATTCCTTGTAACATATCTTTTTTAGCTTGAGCTCCCATGTCAGTTGTAATAAATTTAGAGAATAAAGGAGCTAATTTATTTTTATTAAATCCATCTGGTAAATTAGTAAATGCCCAAGGGATTGTTTTTCCTGCTTTATTATATTCAGATATTGATCTATTCAATGGATTGTCACTTTCAACAGTAAAGTTATTAAATGCAGGAATCATATCCATATTCTTAACTAAGGCTTCTTGACCAGTTTTACTAGAAACCATCCAATCTAAAAATTCTTTTGCATCCTTATTAACCTTAGAATCTTTGTTAACTACCCAATACATTGGAACTCCTACTGGAATAGCTCCACTTACCTTTGTGTCATTATTAATTGCTAATGGAACAAATCCCATATCGAACTTAGCATCTAATTTCTTTAAATCTGAAGCGACCCAGTTACCTTGATGTAAGAATGCAGTTTTTCCAAGTGCAAAATTACCAACTTGAGTAGCATAATCAATAGTATCTAGTGCCTTTCCTCCGCCATATTTGCATAATAACTCAACTAAATTCATCCAGTCATTAAATTGCTTGTTATTAACTATATCTGCCTTACCTGCAAGATAATCTTTTGTAAATTGAGTTGGATTATCTTGTGCTGCTAAAGGTATATTGAATGTATGATTACCAGTAACCCAAAACTCTTTTGTTGTATAAGATACAACATTATCAATTCCTAATTCAGCTTTTTTACTATCTAATTTTTCAAAGGCTGCTTTTAAATTATCAAAGGTATCTAGAGACTTTGGATCTATACCTGCCTTGTCCAATATTTCCTTATTGTATAACAATCCATAACCTTCTGTTGCAGCTGGCATACCATATACTTTTCCATCAATTTTAACTGTATCAAGTGTACCTTTAACGGCCTTGTCTACCCACTTTTCTGAGCTCAAATCATCAATTTTGTGCTTCCATGTCTCATAATCTCCAGCACCTTGAATCATAAATATATCTGGTTCAGTACCTTTTTGAAATTCTGCCTTTAGTGATGCACCATAGTCAGCTCCTCCACCAACAGAAGTGACTTCAACTTTTACACCTTTTTCTGCTTCATACTTTTTAGCTAATTCTTGAAGTGCATCATTAATTTCAACTTTTAATTGATAAACTCTAACTGTCTTTCCACTTCCAGAAGCACTTGAATTTTGATCACTTGTACTAGTTGATGATGTTCCACATCCAACCATAGTTCCAACTAATAATGTTGAAGCCAATATAGACGATAATATTTTTTTTGTTTTCATGTAAATACCCCTCCACATATCTGATTTTTATTAATCAGTTTTTAAAATATAGAATAATATTTTTATATAACATATGTCTAAAATGTTTATTTTAAACATATAATGTTATCTTTTATATCGAAGTTTTCGCAACCGTTTGCGAAAACTTCAAAAAAATTTAGCTTTGATGATTACATAACATCTAGCTTTTTAAATCTGCTTCCTACCTGAGATTAGTATAACAGTCCAAGAAAACTTTTACAAATATTTATTCTTATCATTTTAGGGCAAATTATTCAATTTTTCTTTAATTTATTATCATTTGCTTTAATATAGTTTATTTTTCACAAAACCGTTTGCATAAACTTTTTACTCATCCTTATTCATTTATAAGCAACATCTTTTCCTGTCTTGTCATTTGCTTAATTTCATATTCCCTTTTCATAGCATCTCTTTTATCTTCAAACTGTTCGTTATATACTAATTTCACAGGACCTCTTCCTCGCGTATACTTCGCTCCCGTACCATTCGAATGCATTTCAATCCTTTTATCCAAATTATTTGTCCATCCTGTATAGAATGTTCCATCTGAACATTCCACAATATATACATAGTTCATTTATATCCCTCTTAATTTATATACTTATTCTAAGGTTTATTATATCACAAAAGAAAGTCAAGCTCTCCATAGAGAGCTTGACTTTCCAAAAAAGTGTTTTTAGAACTAATCTACTTTAGCTGTATCAATCCAGCTCATCATTCCTCTTAATTCTTTACCAACCTTTTCAATTGGATGCTCAGCTTCCATTCTTCTTCTTGCATTGAAACCAGGTCTATTAGTTGCATTTTCTAATAACCAATTCTTAGCAAATGTACCATCTTGAATTTCAGTAAGCACTTTCTTCATTTCTTTCTTAGTTTCATCAGTTATTATTCTCTTACCGATTTGATAATCTCCATATTCAGCAGTATCTGAAATTGAATATCTCATCATGCTTAATCCACCTTGATATAATAAATCAACTATTAGTTTCATCTCATGCATACATTCAAAATAAGCATTTTCTGGTGCATATCCAGCTTCTACTAAAGTTTCAAATCCAGCTTTAATAAGTTCTGAAACACCACCACAAAGTACTGCTTGTTCTCCGAATAAATCTGTTTCTGTTTCATCTTTAAAAGTAGTTTCAAGAACACCAGCTCTTGCTCCACCTATTCCATTTGAATATGCTAAAGCATATTGTTTTGCTTTTCCTGATGCATCTTGATGTATAGCAATTAAGCAAGGTACTCCTGCACCTTCTGTATATGTTCTTCTTACTAAATGACCTGGCCCTTTAGGTGCAACCATAAATACATCAACATATGTTGGTGGTTTGATTTGTCCAAAATGAATATTAAATCCATGTGCAAATACTAATGCATTTCCTTCTTCTAAGTTTGGAGCTATTTCTTCATTATATATTTTAGCTTGTTTTTCATCTGGTAAAAGAATCATAATTAAATCTGCTGCTTTAGCTGCTTCTGCAACAGTTGCAACCTTTAATCCAGCTGCTTCAGCTTTAGCCCAAGACTTACTTCCATTATATAAGCCAACTACAACATCTACTCCGCTTTCATGTAAATTTAATGCATGTGCATGACCTTGGCTACCATAACCTACTATAGCAACCTTCTTTCCTTTTAATAAATTTAAATCTGTGTCCTTTTCATAATACATTTTTGGCATTTTAATGACCCTCCTAATTATTATTAATATCTTCTTCACTTATTATTTGATTAATTGGTGCACCAGGTGCAACCATAGGAAAAACTTTTTTATCTGTATTTATCATATAATCTATAAGAACTGGTTCATTCGAGTCCAGAGCTTTTCTCAAAACCTCATCTATCTCTTCTACTTTAGTTATTCTAAATGCTTTGGCTCCAAAAGCTTCAGCAAGCTTAACATAATCTGTTGGTCTATCCAACGTTGTTTCAGAATATCTTCCTTCATAGAAGAAATTTTGCCATTGTCTAACCATCCCTAAACAGTTATTATTCATTATCACTTGTATTAATGGAAGTCTATTTTTAACAGCTGTAGCTAACTCATTACAGTTCATTCCAAAACTACCATCACCAGCAATGTTTATAACCCTTTTGTCTGGTCTGCCAATTTGTGCTCCAATTGCTGCCCCAAGTCCATATCCCATAGTTCCAAGACCACCTGAAGTAATGAAGCTTCTTTCAGCTTTAAATTTAAAATATTGCGCTGACCACATTTGATGTTGCCCAACTTCAGTTGATATTATAAAATTATTGTCATTTAATTTGTTTAATTTATCAAAAAGCAATTCTGGATTTAGTTCATCAGTTGAAGGTATTTTCATATCTTCTTTTAAGCTACTAACTAAACTTATCCATTCTTCATTTTTCTTTTCATCAATTAATGGAGTTAATTTATCTAGTGCAACCTTCAAATCTCCTACAATACAGGTATCAACTTTTACATTTTTATTTATTTCTGCTGGATCTACGTCAATTTGTAATACCTTAGCATTCTTAATATGATTTTGATTACTAATAACCCTGTCACTAAACCTAGCTCCAAGTGTTATTAACAAATCACATTTAGTTGCTGCTATATTTGATGCTTTTGTCCCATGCATTCCTATCATCCCTGTATAAAGTTCATGATCATTAGGAAATTCAGCCATACACATAAGTGATGTTGATACAGGTGCTTTTATTTTTTCTGCAAAATTTATTAATTCCTGAGTTGCTCCTGAAATTCTTATACCTCCACCAGCATAAATAAAAGGTCTTTTGCTTTGATTTATTAATTCTATTGCTTCTTGTAAAGCTTTATCAGTAATATAATCTGCTTTTCTAATTACTTCTTTAGGAATAAGTTTTGTATATTGAGTCTTCTCAGCTGTAACATCCTTAGGAATATCTATTAATACAGGTCCTGGCCTGCCTTCTTGTGCTATATAGAAAGCCTCTCTAATTACTTCTTGAAGTTTATTAACATCCCTTACAATATAATTATGCTTCGTTATAGGCATTGTAATTCCAGTTATATCAACCTCCTGAAAGCTGTCCTTTCCAAGTAACGGCTTAGCTACATTTCCTGTAATAGCTACCATTGGAACTGAATCCATATATGCTGTAGCAATTCCTGTTACTAAATTAGTTGCCCCTGGACCTGAAGTTGCAAGGCATACTCCGACTTTACCTGTAGCTCTTGCATATCCATCAGCCGCATGTGCTGCTCCTTGCTCATGGCAAGTTAAGACATGGTGAAGCTTATCTTTATATTTATATAGTTCGTCATATATATTTAATACAGCGCCTCCTGGGTATCCAAATATAGTCTCTACTCCTTCATCAAGCAATGACTTTATTAAGATTTCAGCCCCTGTTAACAACATTGTATTCCCCCCTTTATTCAGTTTACAGTTATCAGTTTATGCCCTTTAGGATATCCTGTGGGCAATTTACAGTTGCGGAGGAAATTTCTTCGAAATTTCTGTAATTTAGTTTTTTAGTCGTGCTTCGCACTCTTTCAGCAATCATACTCTTCATAAAATTACAAAAGTAATTCCTCAACTCTTAACTCATAACTACTTAAGAATTGCTCCTTCTGCCGCTGAGCTTACAAGTTTAGCATATCTAGCTAGATATCCTTCTTTAACTTTTGGCTCTAGTGGTTTAAACTTCTTTCTTCTTTCTTCTAATACTTCCTCGGAAACCATTAATTCAAGTTTTGCATTATTTATGTCAATTGAAATAATATCCCCATTTTCAACTAATCCAATAACTCCTCCATCAGCTGCTTCTGGTGAAACATGCCCAATAGAAGCTCCTCTTGTTGCACCACTGAATCTTCCATCAGTTATTAAAGCTACTGATGAATCAAGTCCCATCCCTGCAACGGCTGCTGTTGCTTGAAGCATTTCCCTCATTCCTGGGCCACCTTTTGGTCCTTCATATCTTATAACAACAACATCCCCTGAAACTATTTTCTTTCCAAATATAGCTTCTAAAGCTTCTTCTTCAGAATTAAATACTTTAGCAGGACCTTCATGTGCTAACATTTCAGGCAAAACTGCTGCTCTTTTTACAACAGCTCCATCTTTAGCTAAATTACCTCTAAGAATTGCGATTCCTCCAGTTTGGCTAAAAGGATTATCAATTGGTCTAATTACTTCATAATCCTTAACTTGAGCTCCCTTAATATTTTCTCCAACAGTCTTTCCTGTAACCGTCATACAATCTAAATCTAAAACATTTTTCTTAGAAAGTTCATTAAGTACTGCTGAAATCCCACCAGCAGCATATAATTCTTCAATTTGAACATCAGATGCTGGAGCTAATTTACATAGGTCTGGAGTCTTCGCTGATAAATCATTTATAATATCTAAATTCATTTCAACCTTTGCCTCGTTTGCTATTGCAGTTATATGAAGAACACTATTAGTTGAACATCCAAGTGCCATATCAGCTTTTAATGCATTCTGAATACTTCTCTCATTGATTATATCTCTTGGCTTAATATCTTTTTTAAGCATTTCCATAACGGCCATACCAGCTTTTTTGGCAAGTCTTATTCTCTCTGAAAATACTGCTGGAATTGTTCCGTTCCCTGGTAATGCAATTCCTAATACTTCACATAAACAGTTCATCGAATTTGCAGTAAACATTCCCGAACATGAGCCACAAGTTGGACATGCACAATTTTCTAAATCACACAATTCCTTTTCATCCATTGTTCCATTTTCATATGCACCAACAGCTTCAAACATAGTTGTAAGGGAAATACTTTTATTTTTATGTTTTCCTCCAAGCATAGCACCACCGCTTACTACAACTGATGGAATATTAACTCTTAGAGCCCCCATTACCATTCCAGGGACTATCTTGTCACAGTTTGGTACAAATACTAAAGCATCAAATGCATGTGCTTTAGCCATACATTCTATCGAATCTGCAATAAGTTCTCTAGTAACTAAAGAATATTTCATTCCTTCATGCCCCATTGCTATTCCATCACATACACCAATAGCAGGGAATACAAGTGGAGTTCCACCACTCATTAAAACACCCTTTTTTACTGCTTCAACAATTTTATCTAAATTAATATGACCTGGAATTATATCATTTTGTGCAGAAACAATTCCAATTAGTGGTCTTTCTATTTCTTCATCAGTTAATCCTGATGCTTTTAACAAGGATCTTTGTGGCGCCCTAGTAGGACCCAATTTCATAATGTCGCTTCTCACGCTATATTCCTCCTATTTAATTGATTTTATGCTCAGCAACCATGTTTTTGAAAAAACTCTTCAGTATTTTCTCCATTTCAATAATAATTGCCAATTATGCTTCTATTTTTTTACAAACTAATTTCCCCATTTCAACTGTTCCAACTTTTTTCTTTCCTTCTGTCATTATATCTCCAGTCCTATAGCCATCTTCAAGCACTGCTAACACTGCGTTTTCAATAACCTTAGCTTCCTCATCTAATGAAAAGCTGTATCTAAGCATCATAGCTGCTGAAAGAATTGTTGCTAAAGGATTAGCGATTCCTTTCCCTGCTATATCAGGTGCACTTCCATGAATTGGTTCATACATTCCTAATGTTCCTTCTCCAAGAGATGCTGAAGGCAACATTCCTATTGATCCAGTTACCATGCTAGCTTCATCTGATAATATATCTCCAAATATATTTGAAGTTACAATTACGTCAAATTGATTTGGGTCCTTAACCAATTGCATTGCTGCATTATCAACATATAAATGATTTACTTCAACTTCTGGATAGTCTTTAGCCATATCATTTACTACGCTTCTCCAAAGTCTTGAACTTTCTAGTATATTTGCTTTATCAACACTTGTAAGCTTCTTATTTCTCTTCATTGCTGTTTCAAATCCAATTTTAGCAATTCTAGTTATTTCTTTTACATTATATCTTTCAGTATCATACGCACTTTTTACACCATCAACTGTTTCTAGTCCTCTTTCACCAAAATAAATTCCACCAGTTAATTCTCTTACTATACAAATATCAATTCCATCTTTAACAATGCTATCTTTAAGTGGTGATTCATTTTTTAATGGTGCATATAAAACCGCTGGTCTTAAATTGCAATAAAGATTTAGGGCCCCTCTTAAACCTAATAATGCTTGTTCTGGTCTTATTTTAGCCGTAGGATCATCCCATTTTGGTCCACCAACAGCCCCTAGTAAAACGGCATCACTTTTTTTACATATTTCTAAAGTTTCCTCTGGAAGTGGTGTTCCCTCTTTGTCTATAGCACAGCCTCCAGCTAGAACATATTCATAATCAAATCTATGCCCAAACTTCTCCCCAATAATTTTTAAAACTTTTATTGTTTCCTCTATTACTTCAGGGCCTATTCCATCCCCTGGTATTACAGCTACATTATATTTCATTATAAAAATCCCCCTTTTGTAATTTTCTGATTCTTATTGCTTATTTGAAAATTCACTCAATTTAACGTTCTTCTATTATTATCTCTTTATTCAAAAATTATATCAATATAAAGCATTCATATTTTTACTTATTTATTTCTTATATATCCTATTAGTCCATCATTATCGATAATTTTTTGCATAAACTCCGGAAATGCTTCACCTTGATATTCTTGATTTTTTGATAGATTTTTAATTAATCCTGTTGAAAAATCTACTTCTAATTCATCCCCTGCATCAATATTTTTTACAGCTTCCTCACATTCCAAAATTGGTAATCCAATATTGATTGAATTTCTATAAAATATTCTTGCAAAAGTTGATGCAATAACACAACTAACTCCAGCAGTTTTAATTGCTAGTGGTGCATGTTCTCTTGAAGAACCACATCCAAAATTTTTATTAGCAACAATTATATCTCCATCTTTTACATTTCTCACAAAATTAACATCTATGTCTTCCATACAATGCGCAGCAAGCTCTTTAGCATCTGATGTGTTTAAATATCTTGCTGGGATTATTACATCTGTATCTACGTTATCACCATATTTAAATACTTTTCCTTTTACGCTCATTACTAATACCTCCTAGACTAATTCTGGGTCTGTTATTTTTCCAGTCAATGCAGATGCTGCTGCTACAGCTGGACTTGCAAGATATACTTCTGATTCAACATGTCCCATTCTTCCTACAAAATTTCTATTTGTTGTTGATACACATCTTTCACCTTTTGCTAAAATCCCCATATGTCCACCTAAGCATGGTCCACAGGTTGGTGTTGAGAATACTGCACCAGCTTCAACTAAATCTTTAATAATTCCTTCTTCTAAAGCCTGTAAGTAAATCTTTTGAGTTCCAGGAATCACTATACATCTAATTCCTTTCTTTACTTTCTTTCCTTTTAATATATCTCTAGCTATTCTTAAATCAGAGATTCTACCATTAGTACAAGATCCAATTACTACTTGATCAACTACTACATCTCCTGTATTGTCAATTGTTCTTGTGTTATCTGGAAGATGTGGAAATGATACTGTTGGTCTCAATGTACTTAAATCAATTTCAATAATTTCATCATATTCAGCATCTTCATCCGCTTCATAAACCTTCCATTCTCTAGTTGCATGTTCTTTTAAGTATTCAATAGTTTTATCATCAACAGGAAATATTCCGTTTTTTCCTCCTGCTTCAATTGCCATGTTAGCCATTGTGAATCTATCATCCATTGAAAGATATTCTAATCCATCACCCACAAACTCCATTGATTTGTATAATGCTCCATCAACACCAATCATCCCAATAATATGCAATATTATATCTTTTCCACTTATCCACTTGGCTGGTTTATTTTTAAGCACGAATTTTAAAGCTGATGGTACTTTAAACCAACATTTTCCTATAGCCATACCTGCTGCCATATCAGTTGAACCAATACCTGTTGAGAATGCGCCAAGTGCACCATAAGTACAAGTGTGCGAATCAGCCCCTATGACTACATCTCCAGCAACAACTAATCCTTTTTCAGGAAGTAAGCAATGTTCAATTCCCATTTCTCCTACTTCAAAAAAATTCTCAATCTCCATCTTTTGAGCAAATTCTCTAATATATTTAACTTGCTCTGCTGCTTTTATATCTTTGTTAGGAGTAAAGTGATCAGGCACTATTGCAATTTGACTTTTACTAAAAACTTTATCTGTCCCAAACTTTTTAAATTCATTTACAGCTACTGGAGTTGTAATATCATTTCCTAAAACTAAATCAAGATTCGCCTCTATTAATTGTCCTGCCTTTACAGTTTCTAAACCTGCATGTGCTGCTAAGATTTTTTGTGTCATTGTCATTCCCATTTTAATCATCTCCTTAAAAATATGCTTTTACTTTTCTTTCAATATCTTTTATCAATTTATATTCTATAGAGTCTACTAATGCTATCCAACTGGCTTGAATTACATCTCGGGATACCCCAACTGTACTCCAAGTTTCAATTCCATCTGTTGACTCAATTAAAACTCTTACCTTCGCTTCTGTTGCACTTTCTGAATCTAGAACTCTAACCTTATAATCCACAAGCCTTGCTTGCTTAATCTCTGGATAAAATACTTCAAGCGCTTTTCTTATTGCTTTATCTAGTGCATTTACAGGCCCTTCTCCTTCTGCTGCTGTCATCTCACTTTTCCCATCAACTGTAATATTTATCACAGCTGTTGATGAAAATTCTTCTGAACCATAAGGCTGCTCACCAATAATCTTAAAATGATTTAATTGAAAGAAAGGTTTATATTTCCCAATAATTTTTCTTATAACTAGTTCAATTGTCCCTTCTGCGCCTTCAAATTGATACCCTTCATACTCTAATTCCTTTAATCTATCTGTAATCTTTTTAACAGAATTATCATCTTTAGATATATTAGGGAAAATCTTTTGTATTTCTTGTAGTATTGTACTTTTTCCACTAACTTCTGAAACCAAAAATCTTCTTTTATTTCCAACCAACTCTGGCGCTATATGCTCGTATGATTTTGGTGCTTTGGTTATTGCATCTATATGCATTCCACCTTTATGAGCAAATGCAGAATTCCCTACAAAAGGTTTTTGATCCACTAATGTAACATTGCATATTTCTGATATATATCTTGCAGTCTTAGTTAAATTTTCTAAATTTCTATTATTTAATATCTCATAGCCGAGCTTTAATTTTAATGCTGGTATTATTGCACTTAAATTAGCATTTCCACACCTTTCGCCTATTCCAATAAAAGTACCTTGAACTTGAGTGGCCCCTGCTTCTACTGCCATAATTGAATTTGCCACTGCCATTCCCATGTCATCATGACTGTGAATACCAATTTCTATTGCAATTTGCTCTTTCACAGCCTTAGTTATATCATATATCTCCTTTGGCAAAGTTCCTCCATTAGTATCACACAGCACAACTACATCAGCCCCTGCTTCTTCTGCTGCCTTTAAAGTTTCTAGCGCATAATTCTTTCTTGCTTTATATCCATCATAAAAATGTTCAGCATCAAAAATTACTTTTTTCCCATTTTCACATAAATATTTAATTGTATCTTTTATCATATTAATATTTTCATCCAATGATGTTTTAATAATATCTGTCACTTGAAAATCCCATGACTTTCCAAATACAACAATTACCTCTGCACCTGATGCTAATAAATCTTGTAGATTCTTATCATCTTCCACATTAATATTAGGTCTTCTAGTTGATCCAAACGCCGCCACTTTGGAATTTTTAAATTGTATATCCTTAAGTCTTTTAAAGAATTCCATATCCTTAGGATTTGAACCAGGATTTCCAGCTTCTATATAATCAATATTCATCTCATCTAACACTTTTACTATTTTTATTTTATCTTCTAATGAAAATGAAATTCCTTGGCCTTGCGCTCCATCTCTTAAGGTAGAATCAAATATCTTGACCTGCTTCATTTATCGTATCCCCCTTCCACTCTTATTGCTATATTGCCTTTGCTTCTAGTTTAGTCATTCACTAATAGTTTTCTGATGAATTCTTTATAGTTTTTTCTCCCCTTTGAAGTGCTGTAACCCCAGTTCTAACTAGCTCTTCAATTCCATATTCCTCCATCAGGTTAATTAATGCTGATATTTTATTTTCATCCCCAGTTAATTCAATTGTTAAAGTATCTGTAGATAAATCAATTATCTTACTTCTAAAAATTTTTACAGTTTCATTTATAGCTGCTCTATTTTCTGCATTTGCTTTTACCTTTATTAGCACTAACTCCCTATAAACTGATTCATCAGCTTTAAAATTCACAACTCGTATTACATCTTCTAATTTATTTAATTGCTTTTTTACTTGTTCTAAGGTGTTTTCATCTCCCATTAAGGTAATTGTCATTCTTGAAATTGATGGTTCTTCCGTTCTGCCTGCAGTTAAGCTTTCAATATTATAGCCTCTTCTTGAAAACAACCCGCTAACTCTACTTAAAACACCAGATGAATTTTTTACCAGTACTGATAACACATACTTCTCCATTTACTTCCCCCCTTAAAAATGGTTAAAAAAATCCACCCTTAATGATATGAATCATAAGAAGTGGGATAATATTCCGCCTTATATAATATCACTAGGTTCCAACAAACCCTTGCATATAACGGATGCACACCGGATATCTTTTACTCGAGAAATTTACCTTCTCTTTCTGGATTCTGCTCAGGAGTGATAATTCTAAAGCTAAAGTATCGATTCTCACCAACCATCGACTCTCTGCAACTTGTCTGCTAAACAATTGTCTCCATCATAGCATTTTTTAACGTAAGGACATATTAAGTTTTCTTGTTAGATAGAATTTTACTCTCCGTTTTTACTATTGTCAATATTTTCGTAATATATTTTTCATTCTTGTTTTTTTATTTGCAAAAAGCACTTCTTAATTATTTATTCATTAATTTTTTAGCTATTTTTTTATTATTTTATTAATCATTTTATCATTTATTTGATTATATATATTAATTATCAAATATATTTTAATAAATTAAATATATCCATTTTATACTATTAGTATATAAAAATTACATTCTACTAATGTAATCTCCAAAATCCTCCATATATTCAACTTCTTGAATATCAGCTAAAACTGTATCTAAACTATAATCATATATATTAAATTCAACCTTGGCTTCACATAATTTTGAAATTATTTCTTCTTTTTCATCTTCAAATACTAACTCCTTATTAATTGCATTAATGAAGGCTTCAGTTTTGTATATTTCACATTTTGCTCCTTCCTCAGCTCCTAATTGAGTAAATACAATAAATCTAGGTTGATCACCTCCTATTTCCGTCGCATCTACAAATCCATCCTTGTGAATAACATCATCATATTTCCATTCATAGTATATATTTATATACGCTTTCGCTCCTTCTATATCATTAAATCCTTTACAATTTCCACTTGGCATCACTACTAAATACTCATTATAAGGTTCTTTATCCATTAATCATTCCACCTCCAACTTCTAAAGAATATAACCTCTTATTTTTCGCTTTATGTTATAGTTCTTACTTTTATTTTTTACAATGACTAAATAATAATTCCTTGAAAATTATTCTTATTATCATTTTTATTGTTAAAATAAATTTTAGTTAGAAGTAATAGATAAATGTTACTAATTAAACTTTTCTATACACTCTATTCTTCCTTATCAAACTGTTTTTTATAACTTAACGGACTTGTACCTACATATTTTTTAAATTTACTATGGAAATAGTCTATATTTTTATACCCTATTTTTTCACAAACCTGATATACTTTAAGATTATCATCTACCAATAATAACTTCGCTTTTTCTATTCTTATCTTATCTAAATAAGTATTAAAACTTTCGCCTTCAATACTTTTAAAAAGTTTTCCTAAATACGCACTATTGTAATTAAATATTTCAGCTAAACTTTCTAATTTTATGTCCTTATAATAATTTCTATTTATATAACCAGTCACTCTTTTTATAATATTATCTGAAGAATTTGTCCCAATTTGATTTGAAATATCAGTAAAATTTTTAATCAAATAATCTATTGTGCTTTTCAAACTTAATTGATTATATATGTTTTTTATTATTTCTTCATTATTTATTATTTTGATTTCACTCGAATCATAATCATTAATTAACTTTTCTTTTAGTTCTATAAAGATTCTTGTACTATACGCTTTTATTTCCTCTTCCAAGTATCCCTCTTTTATAATTGCTGCTTCAATATTTCTAAACTCTATTTCTATTTGTTCTAAATCATTAACTTCGACAAAACTATATATTTTAAAAACAACTTCATTGAGATCCACTTTAACATTATTAAAATTTAATTCAATATTGTCTTTTGAAATTATTCCTTTTTCCAAAAATATAAATCTCTTTTCCATAAGTTCCTTTGCTTCATTATAAGCACTTCTTATTTTATTTATCTTATTAACTGGAGTTCCTATAGTTATAAAAATTGGATTTTCCACTTCCTGATCTAATTTTGATTTTACTGCATCTAATGTCTTAAATACCCTCTCTTCTTTAAAACCTTTGAATAAAATTAAAATTAAGTCTTCCAATTTTACTATATCTACATCTCCATGATTTTCAAGTTGTATCTTTACAAACTCCTCCAAATTAAACAAATTATTTTTTTTATTTCTTTGATTAAGTATTAAGGCTACTTGAAACCTATCATAATTATAATAACTTGAATTTAATTCATCTTCTTTATCAAAGTTATACTTCTCATCTAAAATCATTTCTTGCAAATTAGCATAGTGTACTACCGTCCTTTTTAATGCCCATCTTTTTTCAGTTTCTATTTCTTTCTTTAATTTTAATAGAATATCCATTAATTCATCTTCATCAACAGGCTTTAAGATATATGATTTAACTCCATATTTTATTCCTGTTTTAGCATACTCAAAATTAGAATATCCACTTATAATTATAAATTTTCCAGTGAATCCAGCCTCTATAGTTTCCTTAATTACATCCGTTCCAAGCTTTCCTGGAAGTTTTATATCTATTAATACCATATCAGGCTTCAAGTTAATTATTTTATCATATCCATCTTCTGCATCTTGTGCTTCACCACATACCTTAAACCCATTTTCCTCCCAAGGAATTATTTTTCTGAGACCTAGTCTAACATTAGGTTCATCATCTATAATTAAAACATTCAACATTTAAAATCCCTCCATTTTCACTATATAGGAAGAAATAAAGTGACGATTGTCCCTTTTCCAAATTCACTTTCTATCTTCATCCCATATTCTCCTCCATAGTACATTTTTATTCTTTGGTTTACATTCATTAACCCAATACTTTTCCCATTATTTTCTTCAAAGCAATCTAATTTTTTATTTATTTCCTGTAATCTTTCTAATTTAATTCCTACTCCATCATCACAAATCTTTACTATTAAAAGTTTCTCTTTTATAAATATATTAATTATAATAGTACCTTTATTTCTTTTTTCTTCTAATCCATGAACAAATGCGTTTTCTACAACTGGTTGGAGTAACAATGGTAATATTTTATAGCTCTCCGTATCTATATTATCTTCTATATTCATTTCATAACTAACCATGCCTTCAAATCTCATGGATTGAATTTGAAGATATCCTTCTATAAGCTCCAACTCAGATTTAAGTGTAACTTCCTTACCACTAACTTCAAGATTTCTTCTCATTATTTTCCCTAATTTTTTCACTATATCAGCTATTTCCTTATCTCCATTGCAGAAGGCTTTCATTCTAATTGTCTCCAATGTATTATACAAAAAGTGAGGATTTATTTGATTTGCAAGCATCTTAAATTCTGCTTCTTTTTGCCTTAATTTAAGTTGTTCTTTTTGTATTTCTCCTAGATATACTTCATTAATTAATTTATTAATACTTTCAACCATAATATTCAAGTCATCATATAGTTGTCCTATTTCATCATTGCCATCAATCTTCGTCATTATATAAAAATCTCCGTTAACTACTCTATGCATTTCTCTTCTTAACAAATCAATTCTATTTGATATATTCTTAGAAAAATATATTATCATTATTATTGCTAATATAATGGTTGCTGTAATTGCAATTATACTATTAATAATAACCTTATTAGTTTGATCTGTGATTTGAACTATAGGCAAGACTGTAACGACTTTAAAATTATTTTCTAGTGTTTTCTCTATTTTAAATGAATTTAAAATTAAATAGCTATCTTTATCATTAAATTTAGTCTTTAATACATTAATTTCATTAGATTGTGTATTATATTTAAGTAGTTGCTTCTTATCAATTTGATAAGAATTTTTTAATGAAATCACTTCCCCATCTAAAAGTATCATGTTATTATCTGGTTCTGTACTTATTAGATCATTTAATATACTAGGATTAATATTTATAACTAGCACACCAACTAATACTCCATTATTATCCTTTATACTCCTAATTAATGATAAATATTCATGTCCTGTAAATTCATCTGTAGTATATCTCCATGCTATTTTGCCACTATTGCTTACAGCTTTTTTATACCAATCTTCATTTCTTACTTTGTCTGAAACTCTTAGTATTTCAGTATTTCCAAGGATTGTGTCATTATCTACATATACAGTTATACTTGAAAGTTCCCTATAATATTTTAGATAATTTCTGAGTACAGGATAATTAGAATAAGTATTTATAACTTCTCCATAAGTTTGATATCTATTTTTTAAAATTGAAATTAATTTTTCATCTGAATAAGCCAAATCAGATACCTTTGTTGTTAAATTAAGTACTTCTTCTAATCTATTTCGAATTGTATTAGAATTATTTTCTGCATTCTCTATTGCCCTATTTACAATTACATTTGTCATTTGTGTTGTTAAATATGTTCCAACTATTAATGCAGTTGCAATGGTTACTATTAAGTATGTATATATTAGTTTATTTTTTATTTTTATATTATTTATTATAATTCTTATATTTTTTTTCATAGTTAATCCTCTCCAGCAAATATGGAATTATTTAGAAAACATTTGTTATAACATTATACATCACTTCGTATATTTTACATAGTAACTAAAAATCCACTACCTGGTATATATAATTGTACCCAACAGAAAAACTCCATTCTCTATTGGGTACAATTTTAAAGTTCTATAGCATTTCCATTTAATAGCTATTGTAATACTCTATTTACTATTTAAATTTATAGCTTGATTCCAAATTAATTTCACCATTTAATCTTATATCTTCAGAAGAACTTCCAACAAAAATCTCAAAAGCGCCCTCTTCAATTGTCCATTTTTTATCTTCTACACTATAAAATGCTAACGCCTTTTTATCTAATTTAATTTCAATTTCCTTAGTTTCACCAGCTTTTAGATACACCTTATCAAAGCCTTTTAATTCTATTTCAGGTCTTTCTACTGATGCCTCTTCATCTTTTACATAAACTTGAACAGTCTCTGCTCCCTCTATATCTCCTGTATTTGTTAATTTAAATACTACTGATATATCAACATCAGCTACTTCTTCGTTAACTGATATTTTTAAATCCTCATATTTAAAATCTGTATATGAAAGTCCATGACCAAAGCAGAATAGAGGTTCTACGTCATAAGTAGAAAAATATCTATACCCAACAAAAATCCCTTCAGTATATTTAACTTTCTCACCGCCAGGAAACTCTCCTATTTTATGTGCTGGAGAATCTTCTAGTTCTCTTGGGAAAGTAACTGGTAATTTACCTGAAGGATTAACATCTCCAAAAAGTATTTCTGCTAATGCAGTACCACCTTCCATTCCGTTATACCACGTTTGGACTACAGTTGCTGCATTTTCTATCCATTCAGTCATTTTTACTGGTGCCCCACTAAGCATAACTACAATTGCATTTTTATTAACTTCCAATACTCTATTAATAAGCTCATCTTGATTATATGGAAGATCCATATCTGTTTTATCATATCCTTCACTATCTACATAACGCTTTATTTCTTTATCCTTTGATACCGTAAGTGCATTGTTTTCTAATTCCATATCTTCAGCAGTATGCTTTAATCCACCTATTATAACCACTGTATCTGATATTTTAGCTAATTCAACAGCCTCTTCTATTAATTTTTCCTTCTCTGATTTATCAGCACTATATCCCTTAGCATATTTAACTTCTGTTTGTCCACCTAATCTTGTTTTAATTCCTAATAATGGTGTAACTTCATATAAGGCTTTTATTTCAGCACTTCCACCCCCATTGGAGTGCATTGTATTTGCATTTTCACCAATTACTGCTAGAGTCTTTATTTTCTTATCTTTTAATGGTAACACATTATTTTCATTTTTAAGAAGAACTATTGATTCTCTAGCAATATCTAAAGTTTTTTCTCTATGTTTAGGAGAATTATACCTTCCTCTTTTTCTATCATCAGAAAAAATATTTATCTTATACATTAATCTTAAAATTCTTCTTATTTTTTCATTAATTACTTCTTCATTTACTTTGCCTTCTTCTACAGCCTTAATTAATGGGTTAGCAAAAAAATATTCATCAAAATTGTATGTTACGTTCATTTCTATGTCCATACCTGCTGTAGCAGCTTCTATAGTATCATGTATTGCTCCCCAATCTGATACCACAACTCCATCAAAGCCCCATTCATCTTCCAATATTTCTTTTATTAAATATTCACTGTGGGAACAATAGTATCCAAAAAGCTTATTATACGCCGTCATTATTAAATAAGTATTTCCCTCTTTTACTGCTGCCTCAAAAGCTGGTAGATATATTTCTTTTAACGTTCTTTCATCTACTTTTACTTCAACCTTTAATCTTTCAGTTTCCTGATTATTTACTGCAAAATGTTTTACACAAGCTGCCACATCATTATTTTCTTGAACTCCTTTTATAAAAGGCACTGCTAACTTACTTATTAAAAATGGATCTTCAGACATATATTCAAAATTACGTCCACATAAAGGACTTCTCACAATATTAATTCCAGGTCCAAGTATAATATCTTTCCCTCTTCCTCTTGCTTCATTTCCTAAAACTCTACCTGCTTCATGGGCTAAGTTAACATTCCAAGTTGAAGCTAAAGCTGTATTGCATGGAAGATATGTGACATAATCATCTGAATTTCCAATTGGCATCCAGCTATCATCTGGGAATTCTGCTCTTACTCCCATTGGGCCATCAGACATTTTTATTGGAGGTATATTTAATCTTTTTACTCCTTCAGTTCTAAACAAACCATTCCCATGGCACATCGCAACTTTCTCTTCAAGTGTTAATTCCGATATTATTTTCTCTATTTTTTCTTCATCTATTAATTCATCCTTACTCATCACTAACCTCCTAAATATTTGATGCTTTTTGAATAATGAGAACAGCTTTTCCATGTTCTCATTATATTTCCTATCCTTCCAATTTACATGCAATATTACTGTTTCCTGACTTCACTATTATCCTTGTATCATTTCCTTCTATCTTATATTCTGCTCCACAAACTTCAGTTACATTTACTACATTCTTTAAAACAATACTCCAACCTTTATCAGTTCCCTTTGCTTCTATATTAATAGCTTTTTCAGTTTTTAATACTTCAACCTTAAGACTCTCTTTTCTCTCCATATCTAAAATTTTTGCAGTAGCTTTAACATTTTTCTTTAATTCATAGGCTAATATGGTAACTTCTTTTCTATAATCATAATCCGGCACATTATTTTCATATCCTAAAGCTATAAGACTATTTTCTTTTACCATCATAGGTATACTCAAATAATCATGTTTTTCTTTAATCCACTTTCCACCATCATATTGCTTACCTGTTATAAAATTAGTCCATTTTCCTTCAGGCAAATAGTACTTAGCTTCTCCATCTTCATTAAAGATAGGTGCTACCAAAATAGAATCTCCCAACATATATTGTTTATCTAAATAAGTACATGCCGGATCATTTTGGAATTCTAACACCATAGCTCTCATTACAGGAATCCCTTTAACATTAACTGTATTAGCTGTTTCATATAAATATGGCATTATACTACATTTCAGCTTACTGAAGAATTTTACCACCTCTGATGCAGCTTCATCATATGCCCATGGAACTCTGTATGATGTACTTCCATGTAATCTGCTATGTGAAGATAATAAACCAAAGGCAACCCATCTCTTATAAACGTCAGCTGTAGATGTACTTTCGAATCCACCTATATCATGACTCCAGAATCCAAATCCTGACATACATAGCGATAACCCACCTCTTAGACTTTCAGCCATTGATTCATAATCAGATTCACAATCACCACCCCAATGAACTGGAAACTGTTGTCCACCAGCTGTAGCTGATCTTGCAAATACTATTGCATCATTTTCACCTTTAACTTCCTTTATTGTTTCAAAAACAACCTTATTATACATTTGAGTATAATAATTGTGCATCTTGTTTGGATCTGATCCATCGAAGTAAACTACATCAGTTGGTATACGTTCACCAAAATCAGTTTTAAAACAGTCAACTCCCATTACCACTAATTCTTTTAATTTATCTGAATACCACTTACATGCATCTGGATTTGTAAAATCTACAATGGCCACTCCTGGCTGCCACATATCCCATTGCCATACATCCCCATTAGCTTTCTTAATAAGATATCCGTTTTCCTTTCCTTCTTCAAATAGTTTAGATTCTTGGGCTATATAAGGATTAATCCAAACACAGATATTTAAATCTTTTTCTTTTAATCTTTTTAACATTCCTTTTGGATCTGGAAATACTCTGCTATCCCATTCAAAATTACACCAATTAAATTCTTTCATCCAGAAACAATCAAAATGGAATACCCTTAATGGAATCTCTCTTTCTCTCATTCCATCTACAAATTCATTTACTGTTTTTTCATCATAATTTGTTGTAAATGAAGTTGATAACCACAATCCAAATGACCAAGCTGGTGGCATTGCTGGCTTACCTGTTAAATTTGTATAATTTTCAATTACTTCTTTCATTGAGTCTCCACTTATTATGAAGTAATCTAAGCATTCTCCTGGAACACTAAATTGAACCTTGGTTACTTTTTCTGATCCCACTTCAAAAGAAACTTTTTCTGGATGATTTACAAATACACCATATCCTTTATTGGTAAGATAAAATGGAATATTCTTATAACATTGTTCTGTACTTGTTCCACCATCTTCATTCCACACATCTACAGTCTGACCATTCTTTACAAATGGTGTAAATCTCTCACCTAAGCCATATACTAATTCGCCTACAGATAACTGCAGTTGTTCTCTCATGTATATTCCTTTATCTGATGATTCTAGAAATGCTGTTTCTGGTTCAGTTTTTACATAAGCCATCCCTCTATATTTACTAGAAGTTAATTTTTTATCTCCTCTATAAAAACTCATTTCAATTGTATTTTTATCATATTCCATTCTAAGGTTTCCTGATTTGAACGAAACCTTATCTTTATTTTCATCTATCAAAACGTTAGTATCATCATCTTCATAAATTTCAAAGCTTGGACTCTTTTCTTGCTGACCCATATAGTGATAAGCTCTTACTCTTATAACATTCTTCATAGGAGATGTAATTTTATATGTTATAACTGGTCCACCAAGGGTACATCCTCTGTTATATATTTTGCTACAAGGCGTATATATTGTTAAAAGATTTTTTTCAATTTTAGTGTTATAGATTTCTTGTGGACTAAATGTTTCAACTCCTATTTTATTTAACCAACATCCGTTGCTAAATTTCATATTAACACTCCTTCTTCACACAAATTATTTTTATCCTCATTATGTTCAAAGCTATATAAATCATTATACTTGTACTTAATAAATTTGATATATTTTACCTTAACTCTTATTAAACTATCTCTTTATTATTTATATAACCCAGGTAAAATTTTTAATGGAAGGATGTTTTATTTTTGCTAACCCAACTCAGTATTGGGAATATCCAAAAGCATTTACACCCTTCCATCCATTAAAATCTTCATATTTTTATGAAGTAAACTATTCTCTTCATTAGCTTATTTACTTCATAATTTTGATTTAATTATTCCAAAGTTTAATCTTATCTACTGTTAATTTACTCATGCCTTCATCAAGTTTGTCTATATTCATTGCTTTAAGATCTTGTTGAATTTTATCCCAAGCTGAATCGAAATTAGATTCACTTCCAAGAATTGCTTGAGTTATAGCCTTTTGAGTATAATCATCAGCTTTCTTTTGAATTATAGCCATATCACTATCACTTGGAATATTATATTCCCATGCTTGTCCGTGTTTAGATTGACCTAAATCTTTTGCTGGTGGGAAAAACTCTACAAAAGATTTCTTTCCATAACCTGCTAAGGTAGCTTTTTCACCCTTATTATAATTTTGAATGAAATTATCTAAAGTATTAGTAGTATAAGAATTTCCTGTTGGATCTATAGCCCCATCTCCTCTTTCTGGGAATGGATAATTATATTGCCCTATACCAGTCTTCTTTTTAAAGTCCTTATCAGAATTTTTTTGTTGTTGTATCTCTGGTAAAAAAATTCTCTTACCATTTTCAACTTTGTAATGTTTTCCTTCAACTCCCCAGTTTAATAAAACTTGAGCTTCATCTGATGCCAACCAATTTAAAAAATCAAAAGCTCTGTCTTTGTTTTTACTTGTTGAAGATATAGCAACTCCCCAGCCACCACTATATCCATAATCTTTCATAGTTTGATCTTTATATTTATCTCCCAATGTAACTGAAAGTGGTGCAAATGTTCTTTCATCCATTCCTGATGAAATTAATGCTTTTGTTGCAGTATCATAATCCCACTTTGGATCTGTTAATCCTAAAACATTACCTTGAGTTATCTTTGCACGATATACGTCTTCCTTTTGTGTAAATGATTCTGGATCTAACAATCCTTCTGCATTCATATGATTTAACCATTTGAAGTACTCTTTAACTTCTGGTAATTCAAATTTATAAGTAGCTTTTTGAGTTTCATCATCTATTTTAAACTGTCCATCATCTGGTATTCCAGCTACTTGGCTAGCTATATTTCCACATGTTATCAACCATCTCCAATCACTTGCCATTAGCGTCATCCCAATTGTTTTTTTACCATTTATTTCAGGATATTTTTTTATATATGCTTTTATTGCATTTTCATAGTCTTGTAAATTCTTAATTTGTGGATATCCCAAATCTTTTAAAACAGCGTGCTGTAATTGCATAATTCCATTTGGATCAAATATATCTGAATGTACTCCATATGTTCCAACCGTATATATAGATGGATCTTCTGTACTATATTTTAATCTCTTTAATTGATCTCCATAAAGTGCCTTTAAATTATCACCCTTCTTATCGATATAATCATCAAGTTTAATAATTGCCCCTGCATCTACTAACTTACCTGTATCACCTTTAGCATAAATTAAATCTGGATAATCACCACTCGCTATCATTAAAGGAATTGCTTGAGTATCTCCTGCTACTGGATGTGATATTTTTAAGGTTACCCCTGTAAGTTCTGTTATTTTCTTTGCTACATCATCATCAAAAAGCATATCTTCTGTTGAATCAACAGTATACATAGTTAATGTTACTGGTGTCTTATCCATTGTTCCACCACTAGCCGATGTCGCTTTATCTCCTTTTGAGCTTCCACCACACCCAACAAACAAACTTGCTACTAAAGTAAATGAAATTATTACTGATAAAATTTTACTTTTTTTCATGTCTAGTCCTTCTTTCTTTATTACAGTTTATTTATATTAAATGAATATTTTTTTAACCAAGCTAACGCCATGTCAAACCAAACTTTAACTTCTGGATTAATATGCCCATCACCATTTGCAGTAACTTCATCACAAAGCGCTAAGCCATGCCATCCATCTTCAAATATATGAAGTTCATACGGAATCTTAGTTTTCGATAATTCATTTGCAAAATTGAGTGTATTTCTTACACTTACTAATCCATCATTAGCCGTATGCCACATAAATGTAGGGGGTGTTTTTTCAGTTATATAATTTGTAAGAGCTAATTTCTCAATATACTCATTTGATGGCTCTGGTTCTCCAAAAATGGAATCGTTGGATACCCTCCAAAATTCATGCAAAAATTTATCATTTGTTTCTACTAGAACTTCTTTCATTAATGCATAATCTAAGACTGGATAACCTAATATCATACCATTGGGTTTAAATAATTCATTATCTACATCAAACTTTCTTTTTAACAATTCGTCTTGCCAATGCACCCCAAGGCTAGCGGCCACATATCCACCAGCTGAAAATCCACATAGAAAAATCTTCTCACTATCTATTGACCATCTTTCTGAATTTTCTCGTACAGTCAATATTGCTTTAGCTAAATCAAACAATGGTTGTGGATATTTCACTCCCTTATTTCCTTCGATTTCCTTTGGCAGATTGTTGAAATCCAATTTTGAATTATTAAAATATGTTCCATATCTAAGCACAAAAGTGTTATAACCTTCTCCTGCAAATTTCATTGCTATTGGTTCTGCTTCTCTATCGGAAGTATATAAAAATCCTCCTCCTGGACAAATGATTATTGCTGGGCGCTTTTTTAATTTTATTTCCTCTGAATTATCTAAAATATATGATGTTAAGATAACCTCTTCATTATCTTCCCACAGTTTAGTTTTTTCAATTAACAATTATGATTCCCCCTTATAAAAATCAACATAACTTCCCATCTAATATTATCAACTTTTAACTGCACCTAAAGTCATTCCTGTTACAAAATATTTCTGTACAAATGGATATACAAGTAATATTGGGCCAGTTGCAACCATTGTTATTGCCATCTTTATTGATTCTGGATTAACAGCGGCTGCTTGCAATGCTACACTGTTTGGATCTACCTTTGCACTTGCATTTGCGGTGCTCATTACCTTCATAAGTTCATATTGAAGTGTTGTTAAACCATCACTTTGTCTTGCATAAAGGTAAGTATCAAACCAGCTGTTCCATTGACCTACAGCTATAAACAAGGCTACAGTTGCAATTACCGGCAAACAAAGTGGCAGCACTATCTTGGTAAATATTACAAAATCATTTGCACCATCTATCATAGCTGATTCATTTAATGCTGGAGGTAATCCATCAATAAATGATCTAATAACAATTACATTAAAAGCACTTATTAACCCAGGCAATATATATACAGCAAAATTGTTTACCAATCCTAAATTTTTTATCAACATATATTCAGGTATTAATCCTCCACTTACATACATTGTTAAAACAAATAATATTGTAACAAATTTATTGAATATGAATTCTCTTCTGCTTAATACAAATGCTACCATTGCACTCGCTAAAACTCCTGTTATAGTACCTACTACAGTTCTAAGTACTGATATCAAAAGTCCCTGAGGTAACTTACTACTTCCCTCGAAAATTTCCTTGTAGTTCTGTATTGTAAGAGATCTTGGCCATATGTGAATTCCACCTTTAACTGTATCTGATGCATCATTTAATGAAATTGCTAATACATTTAAAAATGGATATATTGTTACTAGCGCAATTATTGTCATAATAATAACTAATACTATATCAAATCTTTTAATCTTCTTCTTCACTGGATATCCCCCTCTTTAAATGAATTTTGGTTAGTTATTTCAACATGTTCTAAATCAAAGCACCTTCTCCAGCTCTTTTTGCTAACTTATTTGCAGAAAATAACAAAATAATGCTAACAATTGACCTAAATATACCTATTGCAGTACCAAAAGAATATCTAAACATTCCGATACCATAATCCAAAGCGTACTTATCTATTACCAATGATTTATCTGCAACAACAGGATTTCCAAGTAACATTTGTTTTTCAAAACCTATATTCAGTAAATTTCCTATACTCATTATTAACAAAACTATTATCGTTGGCTTTATTGAAGGTAATGTTATACTAATAATCTGTCTTATCCGTCCTGCCCCATCAACTTTTGCAGCATCATACATTTCTGGATCTATAGCTGTTATAGCAGCTAGATATATTATGGCATTCCATCCCATTTCCTTCCAAATATCTCCTGTAGTTACTATACCCCAAAATAAACTTGGATCTGACATAAAGCTTATAGGGTTATTAATTATATGAAATTTTACTAATAATTCATTGACTATTCCACTTGGCGCAAGCATACTTGTAATTATACTTGCAGCTACTACCCAAGATATAAAATGAGGTAAATACGAAATAGTTTGTACACTCTTTTTGAATTTTACATTTTTCAATTCATTCAACAACAAAGCAAAACCTATTGCACATATAGTTCCAAACACTAATCCCAACAAACTCATAGCAATAGTATTTTCTAATGATTGATAAAATTGTGGTTCCGTGAATAATACTTTAAACTGTTTTAATCCAGTCCATGTTTGATCAAAAAATGATTTACCAGGCTTATAATCCTGAAAGGCCATCGACCATCCGATTAATGGCATATATTTAAAAATAATTATCCAAACCACAAAAGGCAGTGACATAAATATTAGGAATTTTTGTTTCTTTATTAATTTCCATAAATTTTTCTTCTGTCTTTTAGTTTTATCTTTTAGTAGCATTTCTGTATCAATTTTTGAAATTTGCATCTATGTACCTCCTTATTTTCTCTCTAACTTATGTATTAATTTTAATCTGGATTTTCAAACTCAACTACCCGAAAAAATGTATATGTTTTCATATAAAAATTAGAGTTCCCAATTATGTTGGAGTAAATTTCTTGCTATTGTAAGCAATAATTTCTATAGTCCTTATATTGCTTTATAATTACTGATTGATAGATAAAAGCCCCTTAATTAAAAAGGACAGTAGCTAAATTGCTATAAAAGCAATCTATCTACTGTACCATAGTTTTTAAGATAACAAAAGATTTCTGAGTGCTGGAATACTAATTTCAGTACTTGGCTTAAAATCCTTAGATTTTACGTAATTAAACATACTAAATAATAATTGTCTTCCATCTGGTTGATTAATTATCTTATTATAGTCACACGCACAAACTAACAGTTTCCCATTTAATACCTTACATTCAAAAATTAATCCCAACTTATGATTTCGCTCAAAATTATCTATTGTTTGCACAATAGGTCTAAAGTCCTTTGCAGTATCATCTAAAATAATCGAGCATGAATTTGAGACTATGTTCCACCATTGATAGGTTGAATATTCTTCACAAGGAAAATCATTAAAAATAGGATGTGTATTATTAATCAATAAGCCCATAGTACCTATAGGAACTTTTTTGCCCATGCTTTCAGAAATAGAACGGAACATTGGATAACACCAAAAATCTGTACAAAAAAATCCATCTATTTTATTTTTCAAAGTATCTGCTTGGGGAAATAATATTACCTTTTCGCCATTTTCAAGTAATTCAATTACCCCTTTGGATAAATTATTAAATATATTTACACCTGCCTTATCCCAAATAACATTCTTCGGATAAATCCACAAATCATAGTTTTTTTCAACACCTATCTCCTTTACTTGAAGTGATAGTGTTAATTTTTTCATCAAAGTTATATTAGGCATTTTTATATTAATATCACATATATCAATATAATTTTGATTTTCAATATTGCAAATATAACTTTCTCCTTTTTCATATACAGTATTACTATCTTTTAGTTCCCAGAACAAATTTAAACTATGTAATGGGATGTCTTTGAAATAGCAAAGTTCAACATGCGCATCAAAATTTTCTTCTGATATATAATTATACTTATTAAATCTCGCCATAAGCACTGAATCTGAGCAAAAACTACGCCATTCTTCTGGTGAAATCAATCCTTTTGAATCCATAAATGAATCTAACATCCCTACTAATGCTGTTCCCTGTCCGCTAAAATCTTGTAAATCTAAAAGCTGAAATCCTCCTAGTCTTCTTGATCTAAATGCTGCTTCTAATTCCTCTTTATAACAAGACACTGCAAGTCTTCCTGAGCAGTAAAAATACTTTTCTGCTAAATCACCAAGACCTCTTTCTTCAAGTTTTTGTTTAAACATTTCAAAATTCTTTGCCTTTAAAGGCCCTCTATATTTTTTTATTTCATTAAAATCTGGATAGGTTGCATACTGACCAATTTCATGTGAAATTACCGGAACTCTTGGTATAATTTCAGAATCATAATTAGCTGCTTGAACAATTTTAGTCTCTGTACCAAATTGAATTTCTATTGGATCATCACAGTTTACTATTAAATTTTTCTGAGCATCAACTAATTTAGGAATAATATTTTCATCATAATCTTTCATTGTACTAGGCGCGTCAATTTGTATGTGACCTAAGGGCGCATCACACATTGCGTAAGATCCTCTTAAAAGACGATATTTTGAAAATCTAACTCCAGAGAAAAAATCATCATTTTCTAGAATCACAGGACAAAACTGAAAATTATTTGACCCTTGTGTATAAAGATGGCGATTATCTAATTCTTTATACCTTTTTAATATATCATCTAATTTCTCCTTACTACCCCAAAGTTCATTTCCAAGAGACATCATAACAAATGAAGGATGATTTCCAAAGCATTTTAGCATAGAAACCCCTTCATTAAATAAAAAATCTTGCTCAACTTGATTATGTTTTTTATCATTCTCATCAGTAATAGTTCCCCAAAATGGTAGTTCAGGTTGCATATAAATTCCAAGGATATCAGCCGCAATAAATGCAGCTTCAGGAGGACAGCACGTATGAAACCGATAATGATTTATTCCATATGACTTTGAAATCTTCAAAACTTTTAACCATTCTTCAACAGTTGTTGGAGCAAAACCTGTTAATGGAAAAATCAAGCCATCATGTTTCCCTCTAAGAAAGGTTTCAACACCATTTATTGTAAACTTATTACCTTGTGTCTTAAATTCACGAAGTCCAAATATAACCTCATTAGTATCTGTTATTAATCCATTAATCACAAGCTTTAATTTTAACTTATATAAATTAGGTTCATATTCACTCCAGAACAAAGCATCTTCTCCCAGCTCATAAGTTATAAAAACCTCATTTGAAGCAAGTTTAAAATCAACTTCTTCTACCTTATGTTCCTTTTCACTATTAAAACTTACTCCTGAAATTGAGATAATGCCTTCATTTACTCCAATAAGCTTCGCCTTTATGGTAACAGATTTTTCTCTATTATTAGGATAAATTTGGATATCACTTATATAACTCCTCTCATATATTTGCAATTCTAGTTTTCCTGTAATACCATTCCAATTTGTTTGTGTATCCGCTGAAGTTAAATGACCTCCCTTAGTTGGATAATTTGTATTATCAACACATATTTTTATTACATGCTCACCAGTTGACATGTAGTTTGTTATGTCATAAACATGTGGTGTACAAATACTATTTTGTGTACCAACTATAAATTCATCTATCCAAATAGTAGTTACACGTGTTCTTTCCAAATAAAGAAAACACTTCTTACTGGCAACATCCTCAGAAATATAAATGGTTTTTGAAAACCATACATACCCTTCAAATTTATATTCTTCAGTCAGAAATCCAAGTTCAACTTTTTCATTTTTCTTACCTTTTTTAAAGTAAGAAGTTGTACCTGGTAGTGTCATTGTATCGTTAAATGGTTCACTTACTCCCAATTTTTCTTCATCTAATTGAAATCTCCAAATACCACTTAAATCAATTATTTTATACATTTATCCATCTTCCTTATATACTCAGAATTCTAATACTCTTTATTTAATTAGTCATTTATATTGTATTTTTCTTTTATTTCTTCATTTAATTCATCAATTGTTTTATTTTCTATTTTCATTATTAAATAGCATATTATACTTGCTCCAAATAGAACTCCTACTAATGATATTCTCGTAATCCTTATAAGTGCTAATACAATGATAATCATAGATATACAGCTTAAACTTATATATATTTTTTTGATTAATAATTTTATTGAAAGTTGAAATAAATATATCATTTTAATGTTATACCTTGAGATAATAGGATATATATAAAAACTTAGCATAATTACGACTATTAACAAAAGTAAACATATAATCGAAAGATATGTATTTCCTATTGAATTAAAATACTCCATATCAGAGTATAAGATCCCCATAAAACTATTTAATATTATACCTATAAAAATTCCTTGGAAAAAATTCATTTTATACAATCGAAAAAAATCCTTTGAAGGACATATATCCCCTTCATTTATAAATTTTCCACTTATCGAGAAAAGTGTTGTTATCGCTGGTCCAAGCAATATTGAGAACACTAATAATATTGACATAGATATGTGGCCTTCAAAAAAATATATATATAATAAAAATGGAGATATCATTATCAAAAACCAAAAGTTTATTACAAAGAACTTGGTTATACACACTGTAATTTTATATACTATACTATCTAGTATTCCAGACTTACTTCTCATATAAAATTTTCACTTCCTATTTAAATAATTCATTATAAATGATAATATTTTACCATTATTATATAGCTAATTATTTTAATGTCCTACTATAAAAATTTTATATGTTTTACCTTAAACATTAGATATACAAAATATATTTCGTAAAAATATTAATTAGATATATAACTTCTAATTAATACTATACATGTAACTTCTGAAAATATTGATAGAATTTTTTCATTAATTGGTAACTGACCATTGATAACTGAAAGTTATAATATATATTATAAAAATAGACAGCTCATACATATTCAATAAGTATAAGCTGTCTATTTCATAATTCTAATTAAAATATATGCTAATTATATTTCTTCTTTATCATCCTCAAATAATAATTCCATGAAAATTATACCTATATTCTTTATTATTAACTTTAAATTTAATAAATAATTATAAAAATCATTCAAAGCTACTAATTTAGGCACATTCATGGAATTATCATAAGCATGCTTTCTGTTTATCTATAAGGAACTCTTAAGCATTTTAAATTTTCCCTTATCAAATAAAAATACATATTTAAGCCTAATCAATTAGTATTTTTATTACCACTGGCTTATCACTTTTCACACTATTAGTCTTTATTTGCAAACCGTTTTTCGTTCTTGTCCATTCTATAACTTCTTCAAAGCCCAGAACAGAAACCTCCTTTACTATACCGTGAAATTTAGGCAACAAAGAAGCATCCTGTTCTGCCAATTCAACCAAGTTCACAAATCCATCCTCTGGATAATTTAACACTGTCGCATATAAATAACAACCTTTTATAGTATAACGGATATCTTTGCTAGTAAAAACTTTGTCCTTACCATCAGAAAATTGGCCTTCAGTAATCTTTGTTGGTCCTTCACCAGGAACTCTATAAATACCTGCGCCATATATTGCTTCTCCATTTACCTTGAGCCATTCCCCTATCTCAAGTAAAATATTTTTATCTTCCTTTGGAATTGATCCATCTGCCTTCGGTCCAACATTCAATAATAAGCGACCATTTTTACTTACAATATCCACCAAATCACAAATAATATCTTTTGCCTTCTTATAATTATTATTTTTAGTATAACACCAAGAATTCTTTGCAACTGCTGTATCTGTTTGCCAGATGAACGGCTTAATATCAGCAAATTGTCCTCTTTCAATATCAATAACAGCTGTACCAAACATGAATGCATCATGCTTATAGTTAATTACCACACCGTCTAATCCCCATTCTTTTGCCCTGTTATAATAATATGCGGCAAATTTTTTTAAATATGGTTTTAAAGAACTATGCTGTATCCACCAATCAAAATACATTATTTTAGGCCTAAATTTATCTACAATTTCACAGCATCGAACTAGCCAATCCTCTAAAAATTCTTTTGTCGGTGTTGGTTCACTAAATAAATCATGATGATTCTTTTCTTCCATAGCAGGCCAATAAAAGTCTCCTTCTTTTTCTTCATTGGTTATATCACTTTCAAATTCTCTCCCATGCCCCATAAAGAACCAATGCTCTACACGATGAGAGGAAGCACCATTCTTCATTCCGCGTTCTTGAAACGCTTGAGATAATTCCCCTAGAATATCTCTTCTAGGACCCATTTCATAAGCATTCCATTTTGAGATTTCACTTTTGTACATTTGAAATCCATCATGATGTTCTGCTACTGGTATCGCATATTGAGCGCCCGCATTTTTAAATAAATCTGCCCACTCATCTGCATTAAACTTTTCACCTCTGAACATTAGAATAAAATCTTTATACCCAAAATCCTTATGTTCACCATAAATTTTCCTATGGTGCTCAAATTCAGTACTTCCCTTAATATACATATTTCTTGAATACCACTCATTTCCAAACTCCGGTACACTATAAACTCCCCAGTGAATAAAAATTCCAAACTTAACATCCTTATACCACTTTGGTACCTGGTACTCACCTAATGAGTCCCAATTATCATAAAAAGGACCTTTATCAATAACCTGATCAATTATTTTAAGATAGTTTTCTTTGTTATACATCATTAAGCCTCCTCATATAATTTTATATATCCACTAATAGTTACCTTTTCTTAGGAAATTTCTTAAATAAATAATGAAAGAATAATTTCTTTCTAAAAAAAACAGCAGATATTTTGGTTTTACTCAAAAAGTTATCTACTGCTTTTTATATTCTAAATAAACTGCTTAATTGTATTTTTTCTCAATTAAATTTGCTAAATCATGAGCCATTTTATCTATTTCTGCTTGGTCTTCTCCTTCAAGCATTACTCTAACTAATGGTTCTGTTCCTGAAGGTCTTATTAAAACTCTTCCAACACCATTTAATGCATCTTCTATTTTCTTTATTTCACTTTGTATTTCATTATCTGTTAGATATAGATCTTTTTTATCATTTGGTACTGTAGCATTTGCTAATACTTGTGGTAATTCTTTCATTATAGAACACAATTCTGATAATGGAGTTTCTTTTTTCTTAACAATGCTTGCAATTTGAAGAGCTGTAACTAATCCATCTCCAGTTGAATTATAATCTAAAAATATTACATGTCCAGATTGTTCTCCACCTAAAACATATTTTTCTTTTACCATCTCTTCTAAAACGTATCTATCTCCAACACTAGTTTTAACAAGATTTATTCCTTCTTTTTTACATGCAAGATCTAATCCAAGATTACTCATAACAGTTACTACTAAAGTATTATCTTTTAATTTTCCAATTTCTTTTAAATACTTAGCACACAACATTAATATGAAATCACCATTTATTAAATTCCCTTTTTCATCTACTGCTAAACATCTATCTGCATCACCATCAAAGGCAAACCCCAAATCACATTTCTTTTTCACAACATATTCCATCAATTCTTCTGGATGTGTTGACCCACAATTTTCATTTATATTTGTTCCATCTGGATTATCATTAACTACAAAAACTTCAGCACCTAATTCTCTAAATGCTTTTACTGAGGATTTATACGATGCTCCATTTGCACAATCTAAAGCTACCTTTAGACCTTTTAAATTGTATGGAATTGTGTCCTTAGCAAATTCTATATAATCATCTAATGCAGATACCTCTATAGTTTCTCTTCCTAAGTCTGTCCCAACTGGATTAGGCACTCCTTCAAAATCACTTTCTATAATTCTTTGGATTTCATCTTCTAATTCATCTGAAAGCTTGTACCCTTTGTCATCAAAAAATTTAATACCATTATACTCTACAGGATTATGTGATGCTGAAATCATGACACCTGCATCTGCACCATATTTTCTTGTTAAATATGCTACTGCTGGTGTTGGCACTACTCCAAGCACTACAGCTTCAGCTCCAACTGATAATATTCCTGCTATCAATGCTGATTCTAGCATATCACCTGATATTCTTGTATCTTTTGCAACTAATATCTTAGGCTTATGAGCTCCTTCTGTTAATACATATGCACCAGCTCTTCCAAGATTATATGCTGTTATTGCTGTCAATTCTGTATTTGCAACTCCTCTAACACCATCAGTTCCAAACATTCTACCCATAATTTTACCTCACTTTTTCATTCTGTTATAATTGCTACATTAACCACATATTTTATAGCTCTTATTATAAAAAACAATATATAATTATTATCTCTTCATTTGCTTTACCTTAAATAGTATAATATTTTTAAATAATATTTACAATCTTCTATTTATTTTAATACTTATTATTTTAAAATTGAATATAATTTTTTATAATTTAATAGTTCATATCAATTTCTTTGTTATCTTTTAATCTTTCAAGTACGGTATTATATCCATCACTTCCATAATTCAAACATCTATTAACTCTGCTGATAGTTGCTGTACTTGCTCCTGTTACTTCTGCAATTTCTGAATAAGTCTTTTTGTTTTTAAGTAATGCTGCTACATGTAACCTTTGTGCCAAAGCTTTAACTTCATTTATAGTTGCCACATCTTCAAAAAACCTATAACATTCATCTATATCCTTTAGTTCTAAAATTGCATTAAAAAAAATATCTAACTCTTGACTCTTAATTTTTGATTCAAAAGAACTCACTTTATCACCTCATTGCATAACTATTTACATCTATAATTATACTTATCTATAATTCCCTTTACAACTTTAATATGCAAAAGCAATTTTACACACTGATTCTCTTATAAATGCATTCCAAAATAGTCTATATTATTAAACATCTTCATCTTCTAAGTCAGTTTCCAACTTGTTTACTTTGTGAGCCCCCTCCAGCTTTAACTCACTATAAATATTTTTTGTAGGAACTAACCATACTTCACCCGTTCCTCTATATACGTTTACTATACCTTCTCCGCTAATAGCTGTTCCCATAATTGATTTTGATGATTTTTCCACCGAGAACTCAATATTTCCAGTCCTTAAAATAGCCAAACTTCCATCTACCTTCAAGGTATCATTAATTAGTACACACTTAAATATTTCATTCTCTGGAACAGGAACTTTAATTGCTACAATTCCATTGCCTTCTAGTCTAGTTTGATAAAGACCTTCATTACCTAAAAATACAGCTGAGGCAGACCTTTGTGCCGCTGCATTAACTTCTACGCCTTCCTCACATGCATAGAACATATTATCACTTAAAATTATCTCGTCATCTTCCAATTCTATTAAGGCAAAGTGCCCAAAAGAAGGCTCTAAAAATATCTCACCTGTACCACTATAGATTGGTTTAAATGCCGTTTCACCTGTTAACTTACTTGATATTATTTTTTTTCCAAACCCTATTAAGCCACCAGATCTGCTTTGTATCTCTATATTTCCTTTCATATAACTCAATGTTCCCGGTTCAAGTTTCACTGAGCTATCATCTAATATTATTCTAACTTGTTTTAACTTTATACCACTTTGTTTTATTATGTTTAGTCCAAAAGCTGTCTGCACATCTGTAGCCCCGTCTAAATCTTCATATTCCAATACTTGAAATTTAGACTCATATTCCATTTCAGATAACATCTTTAATTTATTTGTAAACTTTAGTGAACTTCTCATAAATTACTCCTATCTTATCAAAATTTCTAATTAATTATTTAAAGTTAATTCCTCCAATAATGTAAATATTCTTTTATGTAGTACAGGATGCATAAGATATGGTGCTATTTCATTTAACGGCTTTAATACAAATTCTCTTTGATGCATTCTTGGATGTGGTAAAACCACCTTTTCATTAGAAGATATAATTTCATCATACATAATAATATCTAAATCGATAGTTCTTGGTCCCCACTTAATTGTTCTTTTTCTATCTAATTCAGCTTCAAATTCTAATAATAAATCCATAAGTTCTTCAACTTCAAGAGTTGTTTCAATTTCAATAACAGAATTTAAAAAATCTTCTTGTTCTAAATATCCCCACGGTTTTGTTGTAATAAATGAAGATTTCTTTAATACTTCAATACTCTCTTCATTAGATATTCTATTGATTGCTTCATTTAAATATTTTTCTTTATCTCCAATATTAGAACCTAACCCTATATATGCTTTATGTCTTTTTTTCTCAATCATTATTTCAATTGTATCCAAATGTTTTTTTATTGGGGCCCAAGGCTTTTTCAAAAACACTTTCACGCCTTCTATTATTTTATATTCCTTTAAAATACATTCCGCCATTTTTAAAGCTGCTGTCTCAATAAGATCATACTTTTCTCTATTAAATTCCTTTTCTACTAATTCGCATAACTCGCCATAGTGCACAGATTTTGTTAAATCCCCACTTTTGCCTGCTAATTTTAAATTTAAATCTAATTCTAATGATAAAATAAATTTTTGACCTAGTTTTTTTTCTTCTTCAAAAACCCCATGGAACCCAAATAATTCCATATCTCTTATATACATTTTATCCAAAATACATCCATCCTATTCTCTAACTATTGCATCTGTCATTTTTGCTGCTCTAAAGTTTTCCAATACGTCATGAACTCTAACAAAGTCACAGGCATCTTTCATTATACCAATAACCGTTGTAGCTATAGTTCCTTCAATTCTCTCTTCTGACGGTAGATTTAAAGTTAATCCTATCATAGACTTTCTTGATGTTCCAAGTAATATAGGATATCCTAATTCCTTAAGTCGCTCCAAATTATTCATTGTTTCTAAATTCTGCTCATAAGTTTTCCCAAAGCCTATGCCTGGATCTAATATTATATTTTCATCTTTAACTCCAGCTTCCTTAGCTATTTTTATACATTCCCTTAAGTCTTCGAGTATCTCACCCATTAAATCCTTATAATCTGTATTAGTCCTATTATGCATAAGACAGCAAGGCACATTAAATTTCGCTGCAACTTTTGCCATATCCTTATCCATTTTAAAGCCCCATACATCATTAATTAAATCAGCTCCTGCTTCTATAGCCTTTTCGGCAACCTTTGCTTTATATGTATCAATGGATATTGGAATATCAAATTTTTCTCTTATTGCTTTTATTATAGGAACTACTCTATTAATTTCTTCTGCTTCTTCTACAGGTGTATGATTAGGTCTTGTAGATTCTCCTCCTACATCTATTATGTCAGCTCCCTCTTCAATCATTTTTCTTACATGCTCTAAAGCCATATCTATATTATTAAATTTTCCTCCATCAGAAAAAGAATCAGGTGTGAAATTTAAAATTCCCATTATGTATGTCCTTTTCCCAATTTCAAATTCCTTATTACCTATTTTCATTCTATAATTCCTCCTAGTAAAGTATTTCCAAGTTCTTTTTTTCATCACTCCAGTTACATTCAGCTTTAGCCTTACAGCTTACACACAACCGTGAGAGTTTATCTGCTTTATAAATAAGACCTGAAAAACCTTGACTTGCTTTATTTCTATGTCCTAATATTCCCTGTTTTATAATTTCACTTTCCTCTTCAGAGAAGCTATAAGCTTCCAGAAATTCTTCTGCTAACTCCCACGAAGCTATCTCATGTGGTGTTCCATTTTCATATTGAATCCACTTTCCTATATCATGTAAAATTGCCGTTACATATATTATTTCTCTGTCAAAACCTAAATTTTCTTCTAAATTAATTAATTGAGCAATTCTTGCTACATCTAAAAAATGCTTTAAATTATGTTTGCAGAATTTTCTACCCTTTTCAAGTTTCTTAATTATTTTTAAGTAATATATATATTGTTCATCATTTAAGATGGAATTAAATCTTTTCATATTCTACCCCAATTGTTTTTAATATTAACTAGTCTATAACTATCCTTACTTTTTTATTATTATATCATCAACATATAATTAAAAATATAACTATATTAAATTATTCCTCACTTTTGAAGTTAATTATTCCTATATAATGTAAACTGGAAAATACTAGTATAGATTAAATAAACAGAAATGATATAATATATAAGGAAACACAGGCTAAAAAGGAGAAACAGTTATGGAATATAAAGAAAATGACTGGAAAGATACACCTATAATCATTCCGTCTCTAGATCCAGATGAAAAATTACCTCAGGTAGTAGCTGCAGTAATTGATATAGGTTTTAATCGTGTCATTTTAGTTGATGATGGTAGTTCAAAAGAAAACAAAAAAATTTTCAATGATATAATACACAAATATGATAAATGCATACTTTTAGAGCACAGTATAAATTTAGGTAAAGGTCGTGCTTTAAAAACTGCATTTAATTATTGTTTAATAAATTATAAGGATTCTTGTAATGGAGTTATTACTGTTGATGGAGACAATCAACATCACATAGATGATATAGTAAATATTGCCAAAAAATTGAGTGAATCAAATGATTCTCTAATATTAGGTGCAAGAGATTTTGATCATGATACTGTACCATTTAGAAGTAGTTTTGGAAATAAACTAACTCGCGTCACCTTAAAGGCATTGTGTGGAATAAATGTAACTGATACACAAACAGGTCTTAGAGCAATTCCAATTAAATATCTTTCTACATTTTTGGATATGGAAGGTGAGCGATTTGAATTTGAAACCAATATGCTCATAAAATCTAAAAATAATAGTATTAACATAAAAGAGATTAAAATTAAGACTGTTTACATTGAAGAAAATAAAACTTCCCATTTTAATCCCTTTAAGGATTCTATAAAAATTTACATATTAATTTTAAAATTTACATCAGCTTCATTTTTATCATCCATTGCTGATTTGTTATTATTTACATTAGTTTATTCTTTGCTTAAAACTTTAGACTTAGATGTTAGAATACTGTTATCAACAGTTTTAGCAAGAATTTCATCTTCAATTATTAACTTTTTAATAAATAAAAATATGGTTTTTGAACATAAAGAAGACAATAAACCAGCTGTTGCAAGATATTATACCCTTTGTATTACGCAAATGTTGCTTTCTTATGGTGGTGTATATCTAGGTACAATGCTTATAAAAGCATATCCAACCTTTGTAAAAATCATTGTTGATTTCATTCTATTTATGCTAAGCTTTCAAATTCAAAGAGAATGGGTATTTAAAAAGAGAACCTCCTTTGAAAAAGCAGAGGACATCTAAAAAGGAGGATACTAATAAAAATGGAAATGCTTTTAATACTTGCAGTCTTTATTGGTTATGCAGCATTAATCTATCATAAATTTAAAATTAATTCTGCCTTTATTCCAGTAACAATAATTACTTCTATTACAGGTATAGTTTATATTTTTGGACTTGCTAATCAGCTTAAATTATCAGTCCAAATTATAAATATAGCTGGCTTATTGCTTTTTATTTATTTTATTGTTCAGGCCTTGAGAAAAAACTTTTCAATGAAGTTTTTTTTATGTCCAGCTATAATATTCTTTTTAATAGGAGCATTATATTTTGGGTTCTTATTAAAAGATTTATCATATTTTCATTATGATAACTTCACTCACTTTGGGAAAATAGTTAAAGAAATGTTTTACTTTGACAGTCTTCCAAATATTAATACAACAATAACTTTTCAAAACTATCCTCCTGCAACTGCAATATTTATTTATTACTTTTGCAAAATTATAGGATATAGTGAAGGACATGCTTTAGTTGCACAAGCTATTCTAATAATAAGCATTCTAGCTACTTTTTTATGGAAAGACAATTTTAAAAAAGTATTTTTTAATTTTTTATCTATTACAATAATTTTTATAACTATATCAATCTTATCCTTTGATGATACAACCTTACATATTTATAATTTGTTAGTTGATGGCATTTTAGGGTTTCTGGCTAGTGCATCTATTATTGTCACTTATTATTATAGAAATGATATTAAGAAAAATGTTTTTGTCAATTTGCCACTATTAAGTTTTCTAGTCTTGACCAAAGATTCTGGTAAGCTATTCTTTTTTATTTGTATTTTATTTGTACTTTTTAGTAACACTCAACTTAAAGCTTTCAAAAAAAATATTAAAGAATTAAAAATTATCTTACCATTAATCATACTTTTAGTATGGGTACCATTACTTTTTTCAAGTTCATGGGCAAATTATGTGAAAAAAGCCTATCCATCAACTGCCTATGAATCAAATAAATTTGCCATATCTAAGAGCAAGTTGAAAGAAACTTATAATTCTCACTCTCACGAATTTGTAAAAACATTGCCAGCTAAATTTATAAATAGAGTTTTCGATATACATTCAATTAACACTCAATTATTAATATCTGTTAATGCTATTTCTATATTGATTTCAATAATATATTATATATTCTTGAAGAAAAGAGCTTCACTCCAGCTTAAAGCCTTAGCTTTAAGTAATTGTATGTTAGTAGCATACCTTATTGGTGAATTCTTAATGTACTTATTAATAATGCCAGAGGCAGAAGCTGTTAACTTAGCTTCTTTTGACAGATATTTTTGTAGTGCAATCATATTATTTGCATCCACACAACTTATTTGTGGAATAAATTCAATTAATAAACTTGTAGAACATATTACTACTGCAAATAATACAAATAAAAGGAGGCCTCTTTTTGAAAAATTACTCCTACTTCTTATATGCTGTATGATTATCCTTCCAAATTTCTATATCGTAAGAACAGGTATGAAGCAATTGTTCATAAGACCAAATGAGCAGGAATTTAGAAGAGTCGATGTCAAAAAAGCTTGTGAAAAAGCTAGAAACTATTTAGGAAGAGATGAGTCTATATTAATTTATAATGGAGATAAAGATAATACAACTGGCTTTTATTTAGCTCTTGGAAAATATGAAATGCTTACAAATGATCTAAATGTTATAGATGTAAATTTGATAAACAGCGATAAAAAGAAATTCCTCGATTTCTTAGCTAAGAGAAATTATATAATGATGGCTGAAAATGATGAGATATTTTGGAACGAGTTAAATAATAACAACATCAAAGCTACAAATGAAAAAGACGGAATCTTATATAAAATTATTCATGAAAATGAACAAATTAGAATAGAAAAAGTAGCCTAAATCAAAAAAATGTACCAGATTCGAGCTATAAAAAGGCATTTTGAAAGTATTTCAAAATGCCTTTACTTTAATATTATTAATATACCTTAGCTTTTTCTTCCCCATCAAGAACTCTTATAGCACCTTGAGCTAAAGCTAATAATTCATCTTCTCCTGGATAAACTGTAACTGGAGCTATCCATTCAACTTTTGCTTTAAGATCTGGAACAAGAGTTGGTGAATATGCAATTCCACCAGTAAAAATAATTTGATCAACTTTACCTTCTAATACAACTGACATTTCCCCAATTGCTTTTGCAATTTGATAAACAAATGCTTTATAAATTCCTTCACATTCTTTATCTCCTGCTTCCATTTTATCTATAACGCCTTTTACATCATTTGTGTTTAGATATCCAACAAAGCCACCTTTTCCAACTACTTTTCCATATACTTCTGCTTCACTGTATTTTCCACTAAAACACATTTTAATCAAGTCACCAATTGGAACTGATCCAGCTCTTTCTGGTGAAAATGGACCATCTCCGTCTAATGCATTATTTACATCAACTACTTTTCCATGGTTATGAGCTCCAACAGAAACGCCTCCGCCCATATGTACAACAACAAGATTTAAATTTTCATATCCTTGTCCACTTTCTTTTCCATATCTTTTAGCAACTGCTTTTTGATTAAGTGCATGGAATTTGCTTTTTCTTGGAAGTTCTGGCACTCCTGATAATCTAGCTACCTCTGCCAATTCATCTGTAACAACTGGATCTACAATAAATGAAGGTATATTTAACTCATCTCCTATAGATTTAGCAATGATTCCACCAAGGTTAGAAGCATGTGGCCCTTGAACTCCAACCTTTAAATCTTCTACCATAGCATCATTAACTGCATAAGTTCCACCTTCTACTGGCTTAAGCATTCCACCTCTACCAACAACTGCACTTAATGTTTTTATATCAAAGTTCTTTTCTTTGAGAACGTTTAATATAACTTCTTTTCTAAACCCAAATTGATCATATATAGTATCATATCTTTTTATTTCTTCATTTGTATGTCTTAAGGTTTCTTCAAATAATTCCTTTTCATTTTCATATACACCAATCTTTGTTGATGTTGATCCTGGATTGATTATTAATAACTTATATGACATTGTAAATCCCCCTCAATTTAATTGTTACTGCTTATTATACAGTTTCATAATCTCAATTTATCAAATGAACTCCTATAGAATTTTGTAATTCTATAGGAACATTTTTATTAATTTATCATAGCTTTTTATATGTTAATTTTACTTATTTTTTGCTGCAACTAATGCTGCTAAAGCAATAGAGTTAACTTTTGTTTCAAAAGAATCTGCTCTTGAAGTTAAGATAACTGGTGCTGATGTTCCCACTAATAATCCACCATTTCTTGATTTAGAGAAATATGTTAATGTTTTATACATAACATTTGCTGTTTCTATATTTGGTAATAATAATACATCTGCTTTACCTGCAACATTTCCTGTAACACCTTTATGATGAGCTGCTTCTTCTGATATTGCATTATCTAAAGCAAAAGGTCCATCAACTATACAACCTTTAAATTGTCCTCTATCACTCATTTTTGCTAATAATGCTGCATCTACAGTTGAAGGCATACTTGTATTCACTACTTCTACTGGGCATATAGATGCTACCTTAGGAACATCTATTCCACAAGCATGTGCAACTACAACTGCATTATTAATCATTCCAACTTTATCCTTTAATTCTGGATATGTATTAAAGGCTGCATCTGTTAAAAATAATAGTCTATCCCAACCTTCAATATCAAACACTGCAACGTGTGACATTAACTTTCCTGTTCTTAATCCAACTTCCTTATTTAATACGCTTCTTAAAAATGTAGCAGTATCAACTAAACCCTTCATTAACATGTCTGCATGACCGCTTGAAACTAATTTTACTGCTTCTAAGGTAGCTTTCTTAGGATCTGCAATATCCATTATTTCATAGTTTGATAAATCTAAGTCTATCTTTTTTGCTATTTCTTGTATTTTTTGCTTATCCCCAACCAATATAGCTTGAGCTATATTTTTGTCTGTAGCTTCTTTAATAGCTTCTAATACAGGCTCGTCCTGTGCCACAGCTACAGCCACTTTCTTTGTTGGAACTTCCTTTAATCTTGCTAATAAATCGTCAAAATTTTTGCTCATTTCTTGCACCTCTTACTTAATAATTATTTTTTTATTTATTTAATATAAGGTTAATTTTTTGTTAAATTTATATCAATCATGGTTATTATGATCCCTTTTTCTATTGTAACAAAAAATAAGTACAAATGCTAAATTTTCAGAAAATTATTTTTAAATTTAGATAAAAATTTAACAAATTTAATAATTTAATATATTTTTTATATAAAAAATACCAGATTTCTCTGGTATTTTTCAAATTCTCATAACTATATTTTATATTTCTTTTGGTAAAGCAAATTTTTCGATTATATGTTCAGCAACTTTTATACCATCAACTGCAGCTGATATTATTCCACCTGCAAAGCCAGCGCCTTCTCCTGTTGGATAAAGTCCACTAACATTTACGCTTTCAAGCTTAGAATCCCTATTAAGCGTAACTGGTGCTGAGGTTCTAGTTTCTATTCCTGTCAATACTGCATCTTCACGTGCATACCCTTTTATCTTTTTATCAAAATTATAAATTCCTTCTTTAAGTGCTTCTATAACATAACTAGGTAAGCAATCTTTTAATTCTTTAAATTCATATCCTGCAGTATAACTTGGAGTAACTTTTCCTAATTTAGTCGATATTCTATCCTTTAAAAAGTCTCCAACTAATTGTACTGGAGCTTTATAATTGCCTCCCCCTAATTTAAATGCAAGTTCTTCATAATGCCTTTGAAATTCCATACCTCTAAGCGGTGAATCCCCTTCAAAATCTTCAGGAGATACAGTAACTACTAAAGCTGAATTAGCATTTTCTAAATCTCTTGCATGATAACTCATACCATTAGATACAAGTCTGCCTTCTTCTGAAGCAGCCGCTACTACTACTCCTCCAGGACACATACAAAATGAATAGATTCCTCTTTTTAATCTTTCACTTTGATATGTTAGTCTATAATCAGCAGCTTGCAATTTAGGATGTTTGTGGTTTTCTCCATACTGGCTAATATTTATCAGTTCTTGTGGATGCTCAATTCTTACTCCAATTGCAAATGCTTTTGCATCCATAGAAACATTTTCTTTATGTAACATTTCATAAGTATCTCTTGAACTATGTCCTATAGCTAAAACTAACACCTCACATGGTATTTCTTTCCCATTTACAATTATTTTTTTCAACTTTCCATTCTCATATGATAGTTTTTCTAATTTAGAATCAAAATGAACTTCTCCACCTAGACGCTTTATTTCTTCACGTATGTTTTTAACTACACCTTTTAAAAGATCAGTTCCAACATGTGCCTTACTTTCATACTTGATTTCTGATGGAGCCCCAGCATTTATCAATTCATCTAGTACAAAAGCGCACCTATGATCTTTAATTCTCGTAGTCAGCTTACCATCAGAAAATGTACCTGCTCCACCTTCACCAAATTGAACATTAGATTCAAGATTTAGCTCTCCACTTTTCCAAAACTTTTCCACAGTTTCTGTTCTTTTATCCACAGATTCTCCTCGTTCATACACAATCGGTTTATAACCTTTTCTTGCTAAAGTCAAAGCTGCGAAAATTCCAGCTGGACCAAATCCAACTACTACTGGTCTATGCTCCATTTTTTCTGTACCTGGTATTATTGAATCAATCTCTTCAGCTTTTTCTAATCGTACATCCTTATCATGAATTTTTGATATTATCTTAGCCTCATTATCACAAATCACATCTATACTATAGGTAAATTTTATATCATTCTTTTTTCTAGCATCAATGCTTTTTCTTATTATTTCTATTTTATTTATATCCTCTTTTGATATTTTTAACTTTTTACATACTTTTTTTTCTAATACCTTAAACTCATCGTCTAAGTTTAAGTTTATATTATTTATTCTTATGACCATACTTTTCACTACTTTCCATTAAAAACTGTATTGAATTAGTTTAAGTATATATTGCAATTATTACTTTGTAAACTCAACTGTATGATAACTTTTCCTGTGGCATAAAATTCTCCTTATCAACTATTTCTAATTTTCGATACTAAAGTCTTGCTTTATAGTTATTTCCCTTCTTTTCTGATATGTTTTTGAATCCATATCATCAAATGTTAAATTAAGGTTATCTTCTTTTAGATAATAAATTAATGGACTTCCTTGTAGCCTATTCTTTGCCATTTCTTGAACAAATAAGTCTGCTTTTTCATTAAATTTTTCAACACTTCCTAATGTTGGAGCAACCATTATATAAACTGTAGGGTCATATTTCACATCTGAACCTGCATCAATTATATCCTGTAATTTAGTATTAATTCCAAATTTATTTGGAAAACTAAAACTACTAAATGCTACATCAACCTTACATTGTGGAAAAAATTCCTCTGCTATTTTTTTAATTCTATTTTTATATTCATCTCTTACTAACAAACTTACATAATTATCGCAGATATAATATTTTCCATCTTCCATTTGTCCAAATGCAGCAAAAGCCTCTTTATCTTTATCTCCACCTTTAGGATACACCCATAGCTCATCATTAACATTCTGCCAATCATTATCAACCAGACTCATAGGCAAAAATTCTTTTCCATACTTTTTATTTAAAAAACTTATAATCCTATCTTTTATTGCTTCTGGTCCTTTTGGTCTTTCTTCACTTTCTTTTTGTTCTTCTACTTTACTCGAATCCTTTTGATTCTTATCATTAACCTTATTCATACAACCTCCACACATTCCAACTAATAATATTGATATACTTACCGCACTTACTCTTCTTAAAAATCTATTCATCAAATCCCTCATTTCATTTTATAATATGCACTTATTCCTAAATCAAATGAATTATATTTATAACCCTTTTATATATAAGTCATACTTTTAAATAAAAAGTTAATCCAATACCTAATTAGATTAACTTTTTTATTCATTCTATTTCTTTAAGGATTTCAAATTCATTTTACCTTTACACTCGATACATCAACATTTATAAGACTTGTGTCAAATCTTTGTATCAATTTTTCAATTCTTACTTCAAACTGCTTGATTTCATCATCCTGTTCCATTAACATAGCACTATACTCATTATCTATTTCATATGCTTTATCAAATATTTTATTTATTTTATCTATACTCGAATTATTTTTTTCAATCAAATATTCATAGTATTTATTAATTTGATTATGTTGGTAATCAATATGTAATAACCTTCTAGTAAAGTCATCAACCGCATCCCATTGAGGCCATTTATTATATTCTAGAGGATTATCCCCTTCTACATCTTTTATTAAATTAATCAGATTTTCTCTTGATACATTTGTAAAATCTCTTATGTCATTTTTTAAACTTGGAAGCATAGTCTTATGTGATTCGTTAGCTACTTTTGATAATATGACACTAAATTCTGCTGCACTCTCTTTACCTTTTAAAAATTTGCTTAATTCATCTTTAAACTTTTTCTTATCATCTTCTGGAATACCTAAAGTTTCTACCCACAAATAAGTTAAGTTAGCCATTCTAAACACAAATTCTGGTTTCAATTCACCAAAATCAATATCCTTGACCTCACCATTAACCATTTCTTTGCCGCCTTGAAATTGTCCCATCAAGAATTTAGTTAAACACTTCCTGTCTTCTTTTGAAACATTTTTAACCATAAAATTTATATAATCATGAATTAGTGCCATCGCAGGATCTTGAACAGTTTCTTCATTAAATACCGCATTTCCACCTTTAATTGTAAAAAATGAATTAGCCATATGTGCTCTTCCAGCAATTACCCCTATATTTTTTAGAAAAGGTTCTGCATTCCCCCAATATTCACTAGCATTACCTGTTACTATATTATAATCATCTATTATTTTTAATAATGTAGGTTCTCCACTTATACCTATGCCTATTAAAGAAAATATTGTATCTTTTGAAAAACCATTTAAATTTTTTCCTACAATATCACGTGCATTTTCAACCTTGTCTGATGTAGTTCCTCCATTAGTCTTATAATATTTTGTAGTTCCAGCAATATTAAAAAACAAATCACAAACATATCCATCTTGAGGTGCTATTAAAGTTATCCTGTCTTTCTTATTTGCAATTTCATCTTTATATTTATCACAAAATTCTTCACCAAAACCTGGTGCATCAAATGCTACACATCTTGCAATTTTATCAGTTGCAATCGTAACATATTCTGCTTTGTTTCCACCTTTAGAATGACCAATAACGGTTATATCATAATACCCCAAACTATTAACCCAATCTTTAGCTAATTCTTGCTGCTCTGTATCTGCACTATATGCCATCTTTCCATTGTCTAACCACTCATATTGTCCTGTTCCTCTAAATGCTACTGTTGCATTTCCACTTTGATCCACAAAACATATACCTTTTGCTTTCTTCCCATTTGGATCTGGTAATGTACTTTCTATTTTTAAATTACTTAACTGCTCATCATTTTTAGCAGCATTTATCAAGTCTTTCCAATCCTCTTTGGTATAACTAGTAATTTCACCTGATAAATTTCCATTGCCATCCTTTGCTGCTGCTGACAATTTATCTATATTTACTTTATTAAGATATTCACCTAATGTTTTATTTTTATTATCTGAATCTGAAATGCCTCTCACTCCATTGCCCCCATCAATATACATTAATGAGTCTAATAGTGCTAATTGTTCATTTGATAATTGCCCAGAATTTCCTTGTGACATAAATTTACTCCCTCACGCATTATTTATAATTTTCAATACTAAAATCTTTATTTATATCAATAGCTCTTCTTTTCTGATACGTTTTATTATTCATATCAGAAAACTTCAAATTAAGATTATTCTCATTTAAATAAAAATTTATTAGACTTCCTTGTAATTTACTATCAGCAATTTTTTTAGCAACCAAATCTGCTTTTTTATCAAATTCATCAACACTTCCTAATGTTGGAGCAACCATTATTCTAACTGTAGGATCATATTTCACCTTAGAACCCGCATCAATTATATCCTGCAATTTAGTATTTATTCCAAATTCATTTGGAAAAGTGTCACTAGTAAATGAAACTTCAACTTTACATTGCGGAAAAAATTCTTCTACTATTTTTCTAACTCTCTCCTCATACTCACCTCTTATTAACTGACAAACATAGGTATCATATACATTATATTTACCATCTTCTACCTCCCCATATGTTACAAAGGCATCTTTATCTCTATCTCCACCTTTCGGATAAACCCATAACTCATCATTAGCATTCTGCCAATCTTTATCAATTAAACTTATGGGCAAAAATTCTTTTCCATACTTTTTATTTAATGAACTTATTATTCTGTCTTTTATCGCTTCTGGCCCTTTTGGTCTTTCTTCATTTTCCTTTTGTTCTTCTACTTTACTCGAATCCTTTTGATTTTTATCATTAACTTTATTCATACAACCTCCACACATTCCAACTAATAATATTGATATACTTACCGCACTTACTCTTCTTAAAAATTTATTCATCAAATCCCTCATTTCATTTTATAATATGCACTTATTCCTAAATCAAAACTATAATTATTTCCTATTTTATAGACGGCATACCACTACTAATATATCCTGAATATGTCTTCTCATATATATTACCTAATTCTGTATCTGTTTTAGTTACAACTATTCTTCCATTATTTACACATGTTTGCGTAGTCTCAATTAATTTTAATAAAGCCAATTCTGTTTTATTTAATGAATTATACATGTTATTAACTTGGTCACATGCTTGCCCAACACTTATATGTATTAATTTATCAGGAAAATTTGTATCCATTTCGCTTTTTAATTGAGACAATGCATTCTTTGCATTATCCAAATTTAATAAATTCACCTTTATTTCCATAATCTTTACTCCCCTGTATTTGTATTAATATTTAAAATTATCATTAGAATCAATTTCCTTAGCAAAACTTTCAAGTATCATTTTTGACTGATTAACTATTCCGTCAACAATAAGAGTATATTTATCTACTTCTTCTTCTATTTCTAGTATATTACTAGTTATTAATCCATCTACAAACCCATGAGCTGATATATAGAACATTATTTGCTTATATTGATCTATTACGCCTTTAAACTTATCTCCACATTTATTTATCGTCTCTGCTGCACATAAGAAATCTGCATCCATTACTATCAAATTCCCAGAATTTTGTCCTGCTGCCATCTCCTTACCCCCTAATCATCATCTCTATCTAGTTCATCATATAAATCTTCTATTATTCTATCATATTCAGCTATTTGTGCTTTCAAATCTTCAATTTTCTCTTCAAGACATTTTATTACTATCTCTATACTCTCTGATATAGAATTAATATTTTTAATAGCCATTTGATATTTTTCTCCTGTTAAATCCTCAAGCATGCCTTTACAATATGTTTGTCCTGATTTTATATGCTTTGACATAGAGCCTACGTTCTCTGCTCTTACTCTTCTATGATTTATATTATAATTAAACTCTTCTTTTCCTGAGATAAATCTTGCTTTGAAAGCAAGTAAATTTTCTAATCTTTTCTCATATATTTTTAATTCTTCTTCAGTTTCACTTTTTAATTTTTCATATTTCCTAATTTGCCTCATTATTGATTTATGACTCATCTTATCCCTCACCTGCATTTATTTAATTAATTTCAAAGGTCATAATTTTAAATAAAATCCCTATATAATAATTTTTCAAAAACTATATAGGGACTATTTCAATTATTTCGGAAATCCTTACTGGATCATTCACTCATATTAAATTTATTTTTATAATATATTTTTCTTTCTTTTACGTACTGACAATCCAATTGCTATTGTTGAAATACTAAGTATTACGAATATAAATATCTCAATATCTTTATCATAATTACTTGTTTTTGCTGGTTCAGATACCTTTCCCAATAAATTTTCAGTTTTTATTGTAGATACAGGATTAATCATAAAATTATACATATCTGTATTTTCTACTGTACCAACTCTTGAATTTGATAATACGTGTGCTAATGAATTTAACTTTTCTTTATTGGAATTAGCAGTACTTTCCTTTGTTTCTTTAGCATCTTGAAGTGCACCTGAAAGCTTACTTTGTGATGCCTGAATTCCTTTGTTTAAGTCTTCTTGCATTGTAGTTACATGCTTTTCAGCTTCATCATGTGAAGTTTCTACAGCTTTCCCATAATCATCAAGCTGTTTAGTTACTGCTTTATTTAAATCTTCATTAGCTTTATTATATTTATCCCAAAGCTCTGAAATTTCTTTATCTTTACTTAATCTTTTTGGAGTTTTAGTCAAATTTTCAACTTTCTTAATTAAGTCATCAAATCTGCTCACATAATTTTCATCAAATATTTTTAACACTTGATTAACATCAATAGGACCATCATCTGCAACTGTCTTTTCAACTACAGCTTCAACTTTATCTTTTACGCTTTCCACATTTTTAGTGTTATTAGTTTGCATTGTGGAAATTAATGATTTTTTATTTTTTCCTGTTAAGTCATCCTTTATTTCATCAACAAGAGACTCATTTAGCTTTAATTTTTCATCTAATGTTTTTTTAGTATCCTCTGTAAATAGATTACTGATGAATTTATAGTCAGAATCCTTTTGAAGATTATTTGTTGAGGTTGAGCATTCCTTTAATTTATCATTAACACTATTTACTTGTCCAATTACATCATCTATTGTCTTCACATTTCCATTCAAACTAAGAGCATTTACATTAGCATTCTTATATTTACTGCTTCTGTCTAATACAAATGAATCTTTTTGCTCAACTGGAATGTTAGTAATATATGTCTTCAAATCATTCCCGTTTGCAAATGTATTACCTGGAGATCTTTCTGCAGCAGGATCTTTTAATATATTAGAATAATTAATCTTATTTTCAGCAACAACATTATTATAAACTCTATCAAATTCTCCCGGATTACTCTTTCTAAGCTCCTTAATCATTTCTCCATATAATAAATATTCTTCATTTAGTGATTGTAGTTTAGGATTATTTCCAAGAACAATATTACTTCTTAAACTTTTCAATTGTTTTATAGTGCTGTTTTCTAACGTATCCTTACTAAAATCTGTTGTTTCTTTTACTTTATCTAGATTTTCATTAGCTTTCCCAATTGCATTTTTCCCTTTTTCATCAACTTGGGATAAAACATTTTGATTATATTTGTTAACTAAGTCATCTATATATCCATCTTTCTTAGTAAAATCTTCTATAAATTCGTTAACTTCACTAACATTTACATCATTATTTCTCGACAATACACCATAGTTATAATTATGTCGTTTTGATAATGCTCGTCTTAATTCCTCTGGAGTCATATTTTGAATTTTACTTCTAAAAGACTTAATTCCAACAGAACTATTTCCTGTGACCTTTAACAGTTCATTTTTCACTCCATTAAATTGTTCTTCTTGCTCTAAAAGTCTATCTCTATATTTTTCATCAATTTCATTGATAATTTTTTTATTTTCTTCAAAATTCTTATTTAAATCTAAATCCTTTATATCAATGTTTTGACTTTCTAATTGCGTTAAATTTATAGTTTCAAGTATATCTGCATCGTTTATTGAATTTATTGAATCTAAATCAGTATTATCATTTTTTAATATATCTGATACATAATCTTGCCCTTGATGCAATTCATTGAATACAGATGATAAATACATGTAACTAAGCTTACTATTTAATTTCTTTTCAAAACTTGATACCTTAGCTGTCACTTTAAGTTTATTTTCTTCACTTAATTTATCATTAGTTTCATAATAAACTTCTACTTTAGACGGTGTAACTTCATTTATAGTTGTTATATTCTGAGAAAAATTACCTGGAATTATTACCATTGCTCCATATTTCCCATCTTCTAAACCACTTTTCCCTGCATCTCTATTAGTCAATACAAAATCATTATCTAAGGATTTTATTAAATCCGAAGCATAATTTACACTTTTGTCCTTGTAGTTTGTTCCCATATCTTGGTTGACAACTGCAATTTGAGTAGATTCTTCATTTTGAACTTGCTTACCAAGTAATGTCTTTTTCTCCTCAACTTGCTTTCCAAGAAGGAACGAACTAACTGAAGTCAAAATTATAACACCTGCAATTAAAAGAACAGGTTTTAATTTGCCCTTCAACTTTTTTCCCCCTTACTAATTTTTAATCCCTTAATTTATATCTTTGGTATTTTTATCAATTTATTTCTTCCTTTGTTATTAATATAACCTAAATCTATAGCATTTTCTGGATTCCTAATATAAGCATTTATGATATTTTGCTCATTTGGATTTCCTAAAATAATTGCATTTATAGCACCTTTAAACATTTTTGTTAAATCATCATATCCCTTTAGACCATTTGATTGAGCAGTAGCAACAAATGTGATTCCTACATTGATTGCATCCTCTATAATCTTATTTACATTTATATCTTTAATTGAAGTTACATTATAAATAAAATTATCGCAATCATCGATTAATACCAAGATTGGCTTCAATGATGCATAGTACATTTTTGGTATAATGCTAGGCTCACTAATTCTTTGTTTTTCAAATTCTTCTCTTCTTTTCATAGTTATTTCTTGAATTTCTTCTAAGAATTCTTTTCCTTCATCAACCGTTGTAATATATCTATCAACTTCATTTCTATAGGAATACAGTTCCCCATTTTTTGAATCAATTAAATATGCATCTACACCTTGTTTCAATGTAAGTAAAACTTTTAAAAGATTTGTTTTACCGGTCTGTGGTGCTCCTATAATTAACTGAATCATTCCATTTAATTCAACAAACTGAGTTCTTACCTCTTCAGCATCTAATCCAACTGGTATTTTCTTCTCAAAGCTAGTCTCATCTGCAAATTTTCTTAGAATCTTAGCAGTAAGTACTTCTGGAAGCATTCTAATACCTTGTACTTCTTCTCCTGTATATGAAGTTTTAAGTTTCTTTACAATATCTAATATATTATTTGAATACTGTATTTCATTTTTAAATTCAACAGCTGAATAAACCTGCATTATATTAGGGCTTTCTAGCTTAACCATAGCCCTACCTGGAATATCTGTTACTTTATAATTACCTCTTCCTATAATTGAATTTATTTCTGATTCATCAAACATATAGTGAGCTATTTTATTTTTAAAATTATTTAAAACTGCAAACTTAACTGCATTTTGTCGAGATGCTGTTATTATTGTAAATATTCCTATCCCTGCACCATCTCTAGTTAACTTCAAAATAAAATCCTCTGCTTCTAATCCAAATTCTTTTATGGCATCATAATTATCTATTACTATAAATAAAGCTGGTAATTTACTATCACTTACTTCATTATATATACTGAAATTAGCTGCACTAGCTTCTCCTAATAATCTTTTTCTTTTCTTAACTTCTTCATCTACTATATTGCAAAACTTTCCAAACTTCACATTGTCATCAAACTTTATATAATCCCTTGTATGTGGTAATTCTTTCATTAGTATTAAACCTGAATTACCAAAGTCAAGTATAAAGAATTGTACATTTCTTGGCGAATTTTTAACAGCCAGTGATAATATAATCGTAGTTAATGTAGTTGTTTTTCCAAATCCAGCTGATGAAAAAATCATAAAATTACCATCTTTATTAAAGTTTATCTCATATTCGTCCTGAGTTTGAAATTCTGGTTTATCTACAAGCCCTAGTGAAACATTTAAATCTAACTCTTCAAAGGATATTACATCCACTATATTATCCATATCAATATGAGGTGATGTTATCTTGATTTCCAACGGTGGCAACCAAGGTTTTTTCACTTCGTTCAATTCTAATTTTTCAAATGCTTTTTCCATATAACCAACAGTTACATCTAATTCCGTTTCCTTAAGCTTCAAGTCTTCTGTTCCAGTACTCAAATCATTATTCAAAAGTTCTCCCTGACCAATATCATTAATTATATAAACTCTATCATCTATAGACTCATCATCTTCTTCATTATCATAAACTGCTCCACTCCAAGCTGATTGAAATAACTCATATACTTCATTATTACCTACTTGTAAATAAGCTCGTCCTGCTTGAGTGATTTTGGCTGCATCAGGGGTTTTAAGAACCTCATTACTATCACTTTCATTTTGTACTTTTAAAGCCAATTTAAATTTAGAGTTACTCCAAATTTGATCGTCAACAACACCTGATGGCTTTTGTGTTGCTAATATTAAATGTATTCCCAAACTTCTTCCAATACGTGCGGCACTTACCAACTCGCTCATAAAGTCAGGTTGTTCTTTTTTTAATTCTGCAAACTCATCTGAAATTAAAAATAAATGCGGAATTGGTTCTTTTGCTTCACCATTTTTAAATAATTTATTATATTGATTAATATGGTTTACTCCATATTCACTGAATATTTGTTGTCTTCTTGATAGCTCACTTTTTATCGAAGCCATTGCTCTCATGCTTTCAGAACCATCTAAATTTGTTATAGTTCCTAATAAGTGTGGAAGTTTTTTGAATAAACCAGCCATTCCTCCACCTTTGTAATCTATTAATAAAAATCCAACTTCATATGGATGATAGTTAACTGCTAATGATAATATGTAGGATTGTACTATTTCACTCTTACCTGATCCTGTAGTACCTGCAACAAGCCCATGTGGACCATGTGCTTTTTCATGAAGATTTAAATACACATAATCTTGTTGTCCTCTTACCCCTAATGGAACTGCTAAAGTCTTATAAGCTTGATTATTCATCCATCTTTTTTCTACATTGAAATCTTCAGGCTTTTTAACTTTATACATTTCAAAAAAAGTAATACTATTAGGAATTTGATTAGTCATACCTTTAATATGCTGCAAACAAGCTAATCGTCTTGATATATTACTTAATTCTACAGCTACATGGTTTAGTTCTATTTTTTTATTAACCAATGTTCCTTCGTTGATTACAAGTGTCCCTTGCTCATAGTTGTCTATTCTAAAAATAGTCTTAATGTTTTCTGGTAAATTTGCCTCTAATTGACTTGTATATATTATAGAAATTCCTAAATTCGAATCATACTTTTGCAAATATTCCATTATTGAATGATTTAATACTAAGCTTGGTTCATCTATAACAAATAAATAATGTGGTAAGAATTTCACTTTATCCTTCTTTTCTTCACTTGTTATATCTCGATCTTTTAATATTTGAGAAATATTACTAAATACTTGATCCCTCAACCCTTCTGTATCTATAATTCCTCTTACATTTATTGAGCTTATATTAAAATGTGGATACCAGTTTAACCATTCAAATGCTTCCCTATCTTTCATACTGCTCACTAATATTATTTCAAGGTCATGATAACTTTGAAATAATGTTAATTGTGCAAATAAAAGATTTAATTGTTCGTGAATATATTTTTTTTGACCAACTATACCTAAATGAGCTTTTTTCAAATCTATTGATAGTGGCATATTATCAATTTTATTAAATTCTTTATATACTTCTTCAGCACTTTCAACTAGTGGATCTTTTTCCAACTCAATAATATCATTAGAAAATTTTATTTTATAACTTGTTTCTATACTTGCTTTTCCTATTGATACACTTAAAAAATCATCGTCAATATATGTTTTCTCATATATTCTGCTGCTATAGAATTCTGTCATTTTATCTATTTCTTTTAATGATGGATTATGATACTTCAATGATTCTATTTGTTCTTTTCTTAATAGATCTAACTTTTTTCTAATGTTAAGCAAATACTCATTATATACTTCTACTCTACGTTTGTTTTTCATTTTCATTTCCTTTTTATCACTTAAATAAGTGGTTAATGAAAATACAGTAGTCATAGATGTACCCGCGATACTCATGATAACATAGAGTCCTCTTGGCGTTAAAATACTTATCGCTATTGTTACAATCATCATTACTAATGGTGGAACTATCATTCTTGCAAGCTGACCTTTTTTCTTTTCAACCTTGCTTGGTGGCTTCTTTAATTCAACCTCTTCTGTAGGTGGAATTTTAATTATTCTAGGTGATCTTTTATATTCTGGAAACCCATCAAATTTAATTTCACTTACTTGTATTCTTTTAAGTTTTGCTTCATAGTATCTTTCATTTCCTTCAATTAACAAGGTATTTTTGTAATATGTAATTTTTATTTTGTCTATTAATATTAAATCAGCTTCATTTAATGAAATTAGATTATCTTTTTTCATACGTCCATTTACATATATTTCAGTATTATTGCCATTAACTCTGCATAATTTATTACCTTCTAGTCTTAATCTAATATCTTTAGCTTCAATCAAAGATATTTGATTTTCTTTTGAATCACCTATCTTAATAAAGTCTTTTCCTTTGGTAGAAACCTTAATTCTATCATTTATGAAATACATGATTGAAACATCTTCTATTCCAATAATTTTTTGTTTTTCGAAAGGTTCCAATTCCATTTTTCTATTATTAATATCTAAAATAACTTTATCATTTTCAGTATCACAAAGGATTGTTCCTATGTAGTTACTATTAGTTCCGATTGTAAAGTCCTCTTTTATATATACTTTTTTATCACAAGGAATTTCCCTTACAACATCTTTTACAAAAAATAATACACTATTTCGGTAATACATTTTTCCTCCTAATTAGAGCTCGGAACCAAACTCAATCCACTTGATTCACTTGAATTTTTATCCTTAGCTACTTCTTCCTTTGTTGAATTTCCGTTTATATTTTCAGTTTTTTTATCATTCACTGAATTTTTTTGAAACGTATTATTTCCATTAAGCTCTTTTGTTAATTTATCAATTTCAGATTTGATAGCTTCTTTTTCTTTCTGCTTTTCTTCACCTGTCATCTTATTATTATCCTGAATGTATTTATCTTTATTTAAAAGAGCATATAACGTCAATTCATCATCTTGAAGCTTTTTAGATAAGTCTATTGCTTCATCATATTTAGATTTTCCTAATGCAATCCAATAATCCAAAATATTTTCATCACTTTTTGCATCTAGATTTGCTATTATATTTTTCTTTTGTGCATCCGAAAGGTTTTCAGATATTATATAAGAATATGCAAGTTTATACTTAGATTCTTTATCAAGCTTTAATCCTCTTGTTGATTCAAGGCTTTTAATTACACCTTCATAATCTTTTGTCATATAATAATTGTTGGCTTTTATTATATTTAAATAATATGGATTCAAGAAAATAGAATTATAAATCATGTATACTGATAATCCTAAAATTATTATACTCATACCAACAATACTATATTTTCTTATTTTTAAGCTTCTCAATTTTATTTCTATATAGTTTTCTCTTTGATTTCGTTCTTGTTCTTGTAACTCTACTAAAAGCTCATCCCGTATTTCTTTAACACTATTAAGCAATGCATATTTTTTTATATGCTTATTAGCTTTTATTAAATCTAGTCCCCCATTATAAAAATCATCGTATGAGTACTCATCATTGAATATATACGCAATTATACTTTTATATTTAAGCACCATTTCCTCATAATTTATAATTTCTTCTTCTAACTTTATATCTCGTCCTAAAATCTTCACATTAAAACTATAATCACAATATAAATTATTCGGATTTAAATCAAATGAGTATTCATCTAGTACTTCAAATAAATCACTTATATTTATAGCTACCCTCAATTTATCAACAAGCTTTGCATTCTTTATCTCACTAAAAAGTTTCAATCCATTTAAATCATATATAAATTTAACTTCTTCTTCTTGAATATCTAATTCACAAGGAACTAGATATCTATTCTCGTATGCTATTCTATTGATTTCAATACTGTTCTTTGCTTTTAAATCTGATATTTTTAATACTACTTCCAATTTATTATCATTCATCTATAATTATCCTTTATATAAATTCTAATATATCTCCTGTATAGATATTGCTTTCTTTAAAACTACTATATACAGATACTGCCTTTTTCTCTCTTTTTGATTTACAATAATTTATTTCTAGTAAGTTTAAGCTTAAATTTTGACTTTCACTTATTATCTTCAAACATTCAATTATTATTTGTTCACTATTTACAGAGATATCAAATACTCCTTTTCTATATGCTTTCAGGTCTATCGTAATCTTTATATTCATTACTATAATCTTCCTTTTGACTTTTATGTTTATGATATTTTCTTGTTAATATGGCTGTTAGTATACATAACATTATTATGCTAATTGATACTTTTAATACTTCATCACTACTATTTTCCCGCATATATTTAATCTTTGCATGTTCTGTAGGTTTAACAAACAAATTATAACTTTCAGCTAATTTTCTAACTTCTTCACTTGTATCATTATTTGTCGATGTTACCTTTAGAAATACATTGTTGTTTATTTCATTCAACTCTGCTTTTTTCTTTTGATCATTTTCTTTTTTATTCTTTATAACCTTTTCTGTGAACAAAGGAATCCCATATATATCTGTAACTGATACATATGCCTCATTACCACTCCCTTGCAATGATTTAGAATCTATTTTAAGTCCATCTTCTGCATATATCTCAGTAATATTAAATATATACATAAACGCCATTACAAATAATATTATAATTTTTTTCATTGTTAACTCCTAAAAAAGAGATGATGTACATCTCTTTTTTTATCTTACTCCAAATTGATTTGCAATGTCTTGATCCATTTGTTGCATAGCATTGCCAGTTTGTTGTAATTGTTTAGCTATTGTTTCTGTAAGTTCTTGCATTTTTTGAAAACTTGGTTTTAATTCATTATATTGATCTGCAAATTTTGCACTTGCTTGACCTTCCCATTCACTTTGTAATTCATTTATCAACGTATCCATTTTACTGATAACTTGTCCAATAGCTTCTGCCTCTCCAAGATATTCCTTAGCTCTTTCGAACATTCTTTCTGGTGTAATTCTAATTTGTCCTTGATTTGCCATAATCAATCCTCTCCCTTCAGCTAGCAATTATAACATAAAAGAATACTTTCTGTATATATTTAACACATTTTACACTAAGCATCCATTTATCAATTAAATTCTACATTTTTATACATTTATAACTAGTAAAAAAATATATTATTTAAATTAAATTTTATTTTTAAATAAATGCAAAAAAATAAAGAAGTATAATACATAATTTTTTGCACTATACTTCTATACTTTTTATTCATTGTGATAATTTCACTAAAACTTAACATAAAAAATTTTTTTATATTAATTTTTCTTTTTAACTACTACCTTTACACTTCCAATCTCTGAGATAGTAACATCAGTCCCATCAACAAGTGTTGCTTTTGGTGTATATTCAAATGTTCCTTCATCTTTTAAATTAGATAAATCTAATGTTACATTTATATTTTTAGCACTTATTTTATCTAAAGCAGATTTTGTCCCTGTTAATGTCACATTTGTAGTAATATTCTGGTTATCCAATGATAAATTCTCATTTAAATTACTATATTGAACATTACATGATATATTCTTAGTTACACTTTCTTCTTTTTGAACCTTAAACTTAACTTTAATAGTTTCTTCTCCATCTTGAGCCGTGATACCCTCTGGCAAACTTAGTTTTACCTCCAGTTCACTATCTTCCTGCAATGATGATATGTCCACGGGTTCAGTATCCACAGCTTGTACTTTGCTTAAATTTTGATTATCCCCCAGTATATTTATACTATTTTTGCTTAACTCATAACCAGTCAAAACAAAACCTTTAGATATATTTCCCGTAGTTTTCAAATTTATAGGTATTACTTTTCCATTAATCACAGAGATTGATAATTTTGCAGTCTTATTATCAGCTTCAATATTATTCACTTCATTTCCATAAGCATCTAAAAATTTTATTTCATAATCGCTTTGCTTATCTTTATCTACATCCTTTTCTTCTCCTACTAAAACAGCTTCACTAATTCTTTCTATAGAACTTTTCCCACCTGTAGCTGTTACAACCTTTGGACTTATCACTTGTTCCTTCTCGTAGATATTTTCTTTATACTTAATCTTCACTTTAGATTTTATTGTAAATTCCTTTTTCTCCAATTCTTCTAAGTTAACCTTTATTCCTAACAATCCATTATTTTTAATATTAATTTTCTGAGGAGCATTTATTATTTGAACTGGTATAAAATTCTCTCCAGTTTTTAATGCATATGCAGACATATCAACAACTATTTTAAAATCCTCTTTTTTGACTTTTAACACTTCACTAGATGGACCTTCTAACTCCAAGTCTACTGTAAATTGCTGCTTATTAACAATTGCAAATTTAGAATCAGCTAAAGAATCCTCATTAATCAATTCCACTGGAACATTAGTTAATTCGTGGGTTCTTTGTGGATTTTCAACATTTGAAACATACAGCCATAATCCAAAGGATAAAAGTAAACAAATTATCTTAGGAATTAACGTTCTATTTTTACCCTTATCCACGACTTCACCTTCTCTCCTGCTGTTTTAACTTTCTTCTCAGCTCTATTTTCTATTATCTTTATTAATATAGTACTTAATCTTTCCTTATCATAACCTCTTGTGATTCTTCCATTTATAGCTAAAGATACAACTCCTGTTTCCTCAGACACAATTATAATTAATGCATCTGATACTTCTGACAATCCAAGTGCTGCTCTATGCCTTGTTCCCAACTTTTTATTAATTGTATTATTATCAGTTAGTGGAAGAACACATCCTGATGCTAAGATTCTATTATTTCTTATAATAGTTGCTCCATCATGAAGAGGCGTATTTACTACAAATATATTTTCTAAAAGATTTGAGGTTACATTTGCATCCAGTAATGTACCTGCACCAATTACTTCATTAAGTCCTGTACTTTGTTCTATTACTATTAAAGCTCCAGTTTTAGCCTCTGCTAAATTCTGTACTGCAACTGCTATCTCATTAATAGTCTTCATCACTGTTTCTTTATCATTTATATAATGTTTATCATCAAAGGCACTTCTCCCCAAATGCTCCAAAGCTCTTCTAATTTCAGGTTGGAAAATTATAATTACAGATAATACTCCAATAGTTAATGTCTTATTTAAAATAAAATATAACATATCTAATTTTAATAAGTAGCTTATTGGGATTAATGCTACTATTAATAATATACCTTTTAATAATTGCTCTGCTCTTGTTTCTTTTATTAACATATACGCTTTATAGAATATAAAAGATACAACTAATATATCTAAGACAGACCATAACGACATATTAGAAAAGCTTTTTTCTAACATTAATAATAATTCTTGCAAATTCTTCACCCCTATTCTCTCTTAATTAAAATTATACAACAAATACTATATGTGTTGGTATAAAGAGAATTATAATTTTCTTACTTTTTAATTATTTTTATAATAATTTTTTCTTAATTCTGTAGTTTATCTTATGCCTATAAATGATTATTAAAATAAATAGTGCATATAATTACTTTCTTTGGTAATAATATTATTTGTTGCACGATGCTAAAGGAGGTTTTTTATGAAAAAGAAATGTAGTATTTTTGTAACTGCTTTAATACTATATCTTTCCGTTATTAATTCAAAACTAGTTTTTGCCGCAACTTTAAATGAAACTTGTAGTAAAACTAATAGTACATCAGTTAGTCAAACATTCGATGAAAATCATTCAGATACTAATATAAAAAGTTATTTACTATCTAACCAAAAGAATGAGGAAGTTTTACAAGTTTTTAATCATAACTCTCAACAATTGTATATAACGGGTGAAGATATAGAATTAATGGCAAAGCTTGTTTTTGCTGAAAGTGGTGGTGAGCCATACAATGGAAAAGTTGCCGTTGCTTCTGTAGTATTAAATCGTACTATTGATCCACATTTTCCAAATACTATAAAAGAAGTAATCTTTCAAAAAAATGCTTTTTCCTGTGTTAAAAATGGTAAAATAAATGCCATTGCAGATCAAGATTGCTATAATGCGGTATACGATGCGATCAAAGGTGCTGATCCCACAAATGATGCTTTATTCTTCTATAATCCAGTTACAGCAACATGTAATTGGATGAAAGAAACTCAAAAAATGAACGAGATGACCATAGGTCATCATACATTTTTCAAAATTAAAGCATAATTTCTAACATTAATTGCATAAAAATAGGGTAGGCTACAATAATCTTTAAATATAGCTTACCCTTTTCTTATTAAAAATAAAAAATTTAATTTCTTGCTATTGCTGCAATGTTATCATTAACATAAATTGAATTTGGAAAATTATTAATTAGCATATTTGCGTACTTTTTACTTTTTTCTTTATCACTTTTATTCGTTAACAATGCTAATTCATATAATGCTTCTTGTGTGTATACGCCTTTAGGATACTTATCATAATATTTTTCAAACTGTGATACCGCTTCATTAGCATCTGATAATTTAGCATAACTACTTGCCCTATAAAACCAAATGTGCTCCTTTATACTACTTCCTTCACAATATGTATACGCCTTGTCTAACTCATCCTTCGCCTCTGAATAATTATTTTGATTAAAATACTTCAATCCAACTTCATAGAATTTTGATATACCAGCATCTTTCATTAAACTAATAGCCTTTTTGTATATCTCGTTATCTTCAGGTTTTATTTCCTCTTGTTTAATGTCTTTTAGTTGAACATATATTCCATCAAAATCATTATTACCTATCATTAATTTCAATTTTTCTTTATCTAAATTTGTACTCCCAATTTGTGCTTTAGATTCCCCTTCAACTTTATCATTTGGTTCTACTAGCTTTGAATTATTTGCATCTTCCTCAGATTTCTGCTCATTATTTTGTGATTCCTCTGTATTATCTGCTAATATATTATTTGTCAAATTGCTATTCTTAAATTTAATTATCGAATATCCCCCAACACCTATTATAAGAGCTAAAACTAATCCTATAATTACAGCTAGAAATGTTTTTGATGATTTTTTATAATTCGAATAATTTCCTTCTTGTTTTAACTCTTCATAAATAGATTTTGCTAAAATTGCATCTCCATCTATCATTAAAGCCTTATCAACATACTCTTTAGCTCTATAAAAATCACCTTTCTTTTGGTAACATAAAGCAATCTTCGTATTTACATCTATACTATTAAAATCACTTTCTGCACATTTCATAAATAACTCTAATGCCTTTGTAATTTTTAATTGATTTAAAGCTTGCTCTGCCTCATTGTATAAATCTTGTCTCATTTCATCCATTTCAGAATCCCTAATGTAATTTTCTGCAATGGCATCATTATTTATCTTATGGTTTATTCTCCATACGGTAACTGCTTCATTTAAATTTCCCTTTTGATACAACAAAAGCCCCTTAAAATTTAAAACAAGTGGATTATCTAATCCTTCTGATAATGCTTCTTCACACAATTCAAGTGCTTTATTTATTTTTCCTTTTTCATAATAATTCATAGCTTTTTCATAAGCCTTCTTAGCCCTTTTATCCATAAATATATCCCCTATCACAATTAAGATATAATTCTCTTATACTCTAATAGTATATTATATTGTACCTGTTACTTACAATTAAATATTAAAATTAAGGCTATCTCAATTACTTGAGATAGCCTCTATTTTCTATAAAAATTCAATATTATTCTTGCTCTAACATTATTTTCTTAGCATTTAAGATTGATGTAGCACTCATTGAGAACTCATCTAATCCATATTCAACTAATGTTGGAATAGCTGCTTCATATCCAGCCATTTCTCCGCACATTCCAACCCACTTACCATGTTTATGTGCTCCATCTATAGTCATCTTTATTAATCTAAGCACTGCTGGGTGCATTGGATTATAAAGATATGATACTTTTTCACTCATTCTATCAGCTGCTAATGTATATTGAATTAAATCATTTGTTCCTATTGAGAAGAAATCAACATGTTTAGCCAATTCATCAGCATAAACTGCTGCTGCTGGAATTTCAACCATAATACCCCATTGGATATTTTCTGAGTATTCTTTTCCTTCAGCCTTCAATTCAGCTTTACACTCTTCAACAACTTCTTTTGCTTGCTCGAATTCTTGTAATCCTGATATCATTGGGAACATAACTGCAAGATTACCATGTATTGAAGCTCTAAGTAATGCTCTTAATTGAACCTTAAATATATCTTTTCTGTCTAAGCAAAGTCTAATTGCTCTATATCCTAAGAAAGGATTCATTTCTTCTGGCAATGGTAAGTATGGAAGAGTCTTATCTCCACCAATATCTAAAGTTCTTATAACAACTTGCTTACCTTCCATTTTTTCAAGAACAAACTTATAAGACTCGAATTGTTCATCTTCAGTTGGAGCACTATCTCTATCCATATATAAGAATTCTGTTCTAAATAATCCTACTCCATCTCCACCATTTGCTAAAACACCAAGAACATCTTCTGGCTTTCCAATATTACCACAAACTTCGATTCTTCTACCTGATTTAGTAGTAGTTTTAACATTTATTAATTTCTTTAATTCTTCTTGCTCTGCTTGGAATTTATCTTTTTTAACTTTATATTCTGCAACAACTTCTTCTGATGGATTTATAATTACATCTCCTGTTAATCCATCAACTATAATTGTGTCTCCAGTTTTAACACAACTAGTTATATCGCCTAATCCAAGTACAGCTGGAATTTCTAAAGTTCTAGCCATTATAGCTGCATGTGAAGTTCTTCCACCAATATTAGTAATAAATCCTACAACCTTAGTTCTATCTAAACCTGCTGTATCCGATGGTGTTAAGTCATGAGCTACAACAATTGTATTATCTTCATTTATTGCAATAGAGTCTCCGCCCTTACCTGCAAAATTTGATAATATTCTCTTCGATACATCTTTAATATCTGCAGCTCTTTCTCTCATGTATTCATTGTCCATCGATTCAAATATAGCAACAAAAGTATTTGTAACATTATCAATTGCTTTTAATCCATTTACATTATTATTTTCAATTTCCATCATCATTGCACCAGTAAATTCTGGATCATCTAATAATGTGATATGTGCTTCAAAAACTGCTGCTTTTTCTGCACCCATTTCTTTTTCTGCTTTAGCTTTAATAGTTTCTAATTGTACTTTAGAACTATCTAATGCTTTTTGCATTTTTTCTTTTTCTGCACCTATATCTGTAATTTTTGCATCATTAATAACAATTTCCTCATGTTCTTGTAAGAAAACTCTTCCTATTGCATATCCCTTAGAAGCAGCAATACCTTTTTTCATAATATGGAACTCCTCCTTGATAATTAATTTTATTGTAATTTGATATTTTTACATATTACTATATTTGTAAATCTTCTTTTAAGTATAAACCTTTTCTATTATAACATAATTAACAAAAAAATTAACTTAATTTAACCTATTTTTTATGATTTTTAACGAAAAAAGTGCATATAGCTTAATTTATCTCTAGTTTTTACCATCATTTACAAATCATCCACTAAACTAGCTGATTTTGCGTAGGCTGTAGACTTTGCTTCAAAGAAATCTGTCTTAACAAAATTGGCATTAGATAGATTATCTACCCATGCAGCAGGGTTTTCATTATATTCTTCAAATAATGGTTCTAAATTAATGTCTTTCAATCTTTTGTTTCCTAAATATTTTATATAATCCTCTATTAATTTTTTATTTATTCCTTGTATTTTATCTCCTATAACATAATGTCCCCACAAAATTTCCTGCTCTACTCCACTTTTCATCATTTGTCTTAACTCTTCTTTTATTTCCCGGGTAAACAATTGAGGATTTTCATTACGCAATTCCTTTATTATATTTCTAAATAACCAGAGATGAGTATTCTCATCTCTATTAATATACCTAATTTCTTGGGCTGAACCTGGCATCTTTCCATTTCTCTCTAAATTGTAAAAGAACATAAAACCAGAGTAAAAATATATTCCTTCTAAGATATAGTTAGCCATAAGCGTTCTTAACAAATTGCTATCAGTAGGATCATTTATAAATTCATTATACAAATCTCCTATGAATTTATTTCTTCTTAATAGTATCTCATCATCTTTCCACTGATAAAGTATTTCATTTCTTTCTTCTGGAGAACAAATACTATCAAGCATATAACTATAACTTTGAGAATGTACTGCCTCTTGAAAACTTTGAATTGTTAAACAAAGATTGATTTCACTTGCTGTTATATAATTATTTATATTGCTCAAATTAGCAGTCTGAACTGAATCCAAAAATATTAAAAAAGATAATATTTTATCATAAGCAGTTCTTTCTTCTTCTAATAAATTTTGATAATCTTTTAAATCTTGTGAAAGGTTAATTTCTTCAGGAATCCAAAAATTATTCATACCTTGTCTATACCAATCTGATGCCCAATTGTACTTCATATTATTAAAATCATTCAAATTAGTAGTATTTCCGTTTATAATTCTTTTTTTACTGACATCTCTATCTCCAAACTCATTAAAAAGAGGTTTTTTGTTAATATTCATATTCTTAATACATCTCCTTATATACAACAATCATATTCATTTACTAGCAAGCAAGTCATGCAAAAACATAATATTTTATTCATTGATTAAGCTGAGCAAGTTTCACATTCATTTACTTCAAGTGATTTTGATCTAACATAGTAAATTGATTTAACTCCGCACTTACAAGCTTCTATATATAAATTCATAATTTGTCTTGTAGTATAACTATTAGTAATATACAAATTAAATGATTGGCCTTGATCTATATGCCTTTGACGTATTCCATTTATTTCAACTGATATTGCTTGATCTATAGTATAAGCTGAGTTATAGTACCAATAATTATCTTCTGAAAGATTTGGTGCTGTTTTGGGAATTATACTGCCCTTCTTTTCTTCAAAATAAAATCTAGACATTACAGGATCAATACCTTCAGAGGTTCCTGCTATAGTTGCTGTTGAACCATTTGGTGCAACTGCTATTAAATAGCCATTTCTCATTCCAGCTTCATGTACTTCTTCTCTAAGTTCATCCCATTCTTTACTATTATAATTTCTTAATTCGAAATAATCACCATTATCCCAATCAGAATCTTTAAATAACTCATATGAACCTTTTTCCTTAGCAATCTTCATACTTGATTTTATTGCATAATAATTTATTTTTTCATAAACCTTATCAGCAAATCTCTTATGTTCCTGCTCTGTCCATTGTATTTTATTATTTGCAAGCATATGATGATATCCACTTGTTCCAAGTCCTATAGCTCTGTATTTTTTGTTAGTAACTTCTGCAAAAGGAACAGAATAATAATTTAAATCTATAACATTATCCATAGCTCTTATTTGTGTTTCTACAACATATTCCAATTCTTCATCATTACGAACATCTACATTTCCAAGTACAATAGAAGAAAGATTACAAACAACGAAATCCCCTGGAACCACTTTTTCAACTACAACATATTCATCTCCAACCTTTATAGTTTCACTCTTTTCTATCTTCATAGAACTCATATTTTGCATAATTTCAGAACATAAATTTGAAGAATATATAATACCTTTATGTTTATTAGGATTCATTTTATTAGCAGTATCTCTGTAAAAAGCAAATGGTGTTCCTGTTTCAGCTACATTTCTTATTATCAATCTAACCAATTCTTTTACTGTTATTACTCTCTTTTCTATTCTCTCATCATTTACACATTCATAGTATTTTTCTTCCCATTCAGAACCATAAAAATCTTCTAAAGCATATCCTTTTACAGTTTTAATCTCATGAGGACACATCATATACCAATTAGCATCTATATCATTTTCTGCAAGTTTCCAAAATAAATCAGGATAACAAACCCCAGGAAATACATCATGAGCTTTCTTTCTATCATCTCCATTGTTAGCTCTTATTTGTAAAAATTCTGGAATATCCTTATGCCAAGCATCAAGCCATACAGCAACCGAACCATTTCTTACCCCTAACTGATCTACAGCTATTGCAGTATCATTAAATAGCTTTACCCATGGTATTACACCACCAGATGCTCCCTTGAAGCCTCTAATTGGAGCTCCTAATGCTCGAATCTTTCCCATATAGATTCCCATTCCACCACCAAATTTTGATATTTTAGCAAAACTGTCCAGTGATTTATATATTCCATCTAAACTATCCTCTACAGTATCTATAAAGCATGAGCTTAATTGATAAAATGGTTTCCTTGCATTTGACATAGTTGGTGTTGCCATAGTAGCTTTTAATGAACTTAAAACATTATAAAATCTTTTTGCCCAATAAACTCTATTTTCTTGATTCTCACTAATTGCCAAGTGCATAGCTATTCCCATAAACATTTGCTGTGGAAGCTCTATAGGATTTCTATCGTAGTCCTGAACTAAATATCTACTAGCTAAAAGATTTATTCCACTATAATTAAATAAAAAATCCCTCTCAGGTTTTATTTCTTTTTCTAATTCTAAAATATTCTCTTTTGAATAATTTTCAAGAATATATTCTCCATAAAGACCTTTTTCTGTTAGCTCTTTAATAAATTCATAATAATTACTATATAAATTATCATTATCTGCTTTTCTAATATTTTTAATTTTGTCATATAACTCGTACGTATACATTTTGGCTGCAATATTTTGCCAATTAGGTTCCTTATCATTTGTAAGTTCTAATGTTGCTTGAATTAAGCATCTCCTTATTTCATTATCATTCATTCCATCCCTAACAATATGAGTTATTGCTTTTAATAATTTTTCCTCAGTATAAATCCCCTCATTACCTTTAATTGCATTAATAGCATCCTTACATAATTGATTTAAAATAGACATTACTAATTTCCTCCCTACCTATATATAGTGCTTTTAGTGCACAAATTCATTCCCATCATACAATATATTGTATATTATAGTTGCTAGAGAGATAGTTGTAAAACTCTAAAATTTGTTAATATATATGCAAAAAGTAGTTAATCTTTCATTTTATGCAGATAAACTACTTAATAGATACATTTTCTTAATTAATAATTTTTATTTTTTAAGAGGGAGGATCAAATAAATTTTAAACATATCTCCTTCTTTTTTTATTTTTACTTCTCCATCATGAAGTTCAATTATACTTTTAGTTATTGCAAGCCCCAATCCAGACCCTTCAACTTTTGAATTTCTTGATTTATCGCCTCTAGCAAAGCGTTCAAACATTTCATCATCATTAAATTGCATTTCATAACTTGCAATATTTTTTACTCCTATTTTGAGGTAATTATCTTCTATATTTATATCGACATAGACTCTGGTATTATCTAAAGAATACTTTAAGGCATTAATTATAATGTTTTCTAACGCTCTAGACATCATCTTACCGTCGAGCTCCATATATACTGCATCCTGCTGACTTGTTACCTTAAATGAGATATTTTTTTCTTCATATAAAGTACTATATTCACCTATATTTTGATGTATCAATGATACTATGTCTATTAGATCCCTATTTAATTTAATTTTACCACTATTGATTTTTGACATTTCAAACAAATCTTCAATTAAAACTTTTAATCGCAGAGATTTTCTTTCTAATATAGATAAATATTCTTCCCTTTCTTCTTCAGTTATTTCACCATTCTTCAGTATATTTACATAATTTATTATTGAAGTTAATGGTGTTTTTAAATCATGAGATACATTAGATATTAGTTCAGTCTTCAATTTTTCATTACGAACCCCATTTTCTAAAATCTCTTTGTATCCCGCCTTAATTAAATTAATATTTTCAGCCAATTCTCTTATTGCTTGCGAACCATCTAACTTTATATCTTTATCTAAGTTTCCTTGTCCTACTCGCCTAAGAGCTTCATTAACAACAATTATATCTAATGTTTTTTTCAATGCATACATCATAGTTAAAAATATAATTATAATTACAAAAATAGTTCCTTTAAATGGATATGTCTGAAAAAACTTAACAAAAATATTATTCTCATATCCTCCTGTTGCAAGAAAATATAGGTAAGCAATCAATAATACCAATACTAACAATATCGATACTATTAACGTGCTTCTTGTTTCTTTATAAAGAAATCCATTTTTTATTACAAAAATCATATTACTAATAATACGAGACTGTACCTTTGGATTTTTAGGATTAATCCGAACTATCCAAATTATCTTTAACATAAAAACTAAATCAATAGCTATTAATATAATTAATTCTATTTTATCTCTATTGACTCTGTTAATTGCTAAATCATGTTGTATTCTATTTACTTGAATATAATCTCCCAAGTTTGAAAGTAAAATTAGAGTACTCAACGCTATTAATATTACATCAATAAGATAAATACTACTAAAATATATTTTAATCTTCCTTTTCAATCTTATACCCAATTCCCCACACCACCTTAATATACTCAGGCTCTTTTGTGTTTATTTCTATTTTTTCTCTTATTCTTCTAATATGTACTGTTACAGTATTTTCACTCTTATAAAATATTTCTTCCCATACATTTTCGTATATTTCTTTTATTGAGAAAACTTTCCCTAAATTTGATGCTAATAAATGAAGTATTTTATATTCTGTTGCTGTCACTTTAATTTCCTCTCCACGTAAAGTGATTTTTTTCGCAATAGTATCTATAACTAAGTCTTTAACTGTAATTATGTCCTTACCCTCTTCAACACTTAGAGGCTTTTCATATCTCCTTAATTGTGATTTTACTCTTGCTACCAATTCTAAATGATTAAATGGTTTTGTTATATAATCATCTGCGCCTACATTTAAACCTAATATCTTATCTGAATCTTCTCCTTTTGCAGATAACATTATTATAGGTAAATTTTGCTTTTCTCGTATTTTTAAACATGTTCTTATTCCATCAAGTCTAGGCATCATGATATCCAATATAATCAAATGTATTTTTTCTTGTTCAAGAATATCTAAAGCTTCTATTCCATCTTGAGCTTTAAATACCTTCCAATTCTCACCTCTCAAGTATATTTCTATTGCATCTCGTATTTCCTTTTCATCATCAACAACTAATACATTAAACACATCAAGTCCTCCCAACTTCTACTCACTCTTTACATTATATTTTCATTAATTATATATCTCTTTTTTAAATTCTTCTGAATCCTTTACTGGATCAAAGTCATGTTCTGTCTTTGCTACTTCCTTCACTCCTACATCTAATTGTATTGCTTTATTTAAATTTACCATAGTATTTTTAACATCACCTTTTCTTCCATAAATAGATGCTATTCCATAGTAGCTCCAAACATAATTCTCAATTTCTAAATCCTTATTATACCATTCTAATGCCTCATCCATTTTCCCAAACAGTTCATATGTTAACGCTTTATTAAAGCGTGCATAGCCATAACTAGCATTAATACTTAATGCTTTATCTATATCTTTCATAGCTCCATCATAATCTCCATTATAAGCCTTTGAAATTCCCATTATATTATATCCTTTCGCACTACTCGGGAATTTATCTATAATAGACTTTGCTTTATTAATTGACTTTTCATATTCATGGGCAAAAAATAAATTATATGCTTCATTATATAATTCATTTTCTTCAGTCGAAGTGCTATCTTTAGCATTCTTATTTTCAGCATCATTGTTCTTAACTTCAACATCCTCTTTTTTAGTCGTATTGATGACAGAATCTGCTTCTTCTATTTTAGTTGGAGTTAGCATTTCCTCTTGCCCATTATTTTTAGAATTTGAATTATATATATTCCCAATTTTTTCATGAAATATTATTCCCAGTGCTACTAATACTAAAATAACTAATAATATTTTTTTATTTTTTTCTTTTCCTGGTAATTGAATTCTGCCCATAAAATTCTCCTTTTAGGTACAAGCTAAGCTCAAGTTTACTTGATAATATAACTATGTAAATAATTTTAAACTATTTAAAAGCTCTTATTCTTTATTTATTGAATCTAAATATTGTTTTTGTCCAATTTCATAAAGATTATTTCCCTTTGAATCAATGATAACAACTAATGGCATATCTTTAACTTCCATGCATCTTATCGCTTCTGCGCCTAAATCCTCATATGCAATTATTTCAGATTTAATTATACTTTTCCCTATCAGTGCGGCAGCACCGCCAATTGCTCCAAAATAAATTGCCTTATTTCTTTTAATTGCATCAATTACTTCACCATTTCTTGCACCCTTACCTATCATACCTCTTAGTCCCAAATCCATCAATGTTGGTGCATATGCATCCATTCTATAACTTGTTGTAGGACCTGCTGATCCTATCACCTTTCCTGGTTTCGCTGGAGATGGTCCAACATAATATATAGTTTCATCCTTTATATCTAACGGCAACTCTTTCCCCTCAACTAATAAATCAATTAATCTTTTATGCGCTGCATCTCTAGCTGAGTAAATTACTCCACTTAATAATACACTATCCCCTGCTTTTAAGTTTAGTATTTTATCTTCTGTAAGAGGCGTTTGTAATCTAACTTCCATCCTTTTTTCCTCCAAACAATATAATAAGTATTCTTAATCTATAACTAAGATCACTCAAATCTTTACTAATTCAAAATGTTCCATAATTTAAAAAATCTAAACTTCTATATTTATAATACAACTTCTTTATGTCTGGTAGCATGACAATTAATATTTACTGCAACTGGCAATCCTGCAATATGAGTAGGATAAGTTTCAATATTTAGACCCAAAGCAGTAGTCCTACCACCAAATCCTTGCGGACCAATTCCTAATTCATTTATTTTTATCAATAATTCATTCTCTAAATCTTCATAAAAGTTATCTTTGTTTCTTATATTAATAGGCCTAAGTAATGCCTTTTTAGCCAAATAAGCAGCTTTATCAAATGTTCCACCTATTCCGACTCCTATAATCATTGGTGGACATGGATTTGGGCCTGCTGCCTTAACTGTATCTATTATAAATTTTTTAACTCCCTCTAACCCATCTGAAGGTTTTAGCATCCCAATTTTACTCATATTCTCTGATCCAAAACCTTTTGGAGCTAACGTAATTTTGATTTTATCTCCTTCTGTAATATCATAATAAATTATAGCTGGTGTGTTATCCTTTGTATTAACTCTTCTAATTGGATCTCCAACAACTGATTTTCTTAAAAACCCTTCCTCATATCCTCTGCGTACTCCCTCATTAATCGCATCTTCAAGGCTTCCTCCAATTAAATGCACATCTTGTCCTATCTCTACAAAAACACATGCCATACCTGTATCTTGACACATAGGCATCTCTTCATTACATGCAATTTCTGAATTAATAATTATTTTATCTAAAACCTCTTCTGCTAACTTCCATGTTTCTTCATTCTTAGCTTTCTCTAATGCCTCTTTAATATCTGCCCCTAAAAAATAATTGGCTTCTATAGATAATTTTCTCACAGCCTCTCTAACAAGCTCAACATTAATTTCTCTCATTTCTACAGCTCCTTTTGCTCATTGCTTAAGTTATAGTAATGAAAATAATAATATAACTGCATTCCACACTCAAAAAGTGTTCTTTCATTACTATAATAAGTTTAAAATTATTTTTTATTATTTACAACCCTATAATAAATTTATTTATTATACTATTTTTTTAACTCTATGATTTCTATATTAAAATTCACTATATTAATCTATTTCTCTACTGTAATTTTCTTATGCTTGGTAACCTATAACTAAAATCCTTAATTTCTCTAATTACTATGAAACAGCAGTAAAATCATGCCTATTAATATAAAACCTCCAAATTAACTATTCTTATTTTCAAAATAAATATTAACGGCATTAGTTATACCTTCAGCAATCTTACCTTGATACTCATCCTTCTTCAATTTTTCTTCTTCCTTATAATTTGATAAAAATCCACATTCCACTAGAACACATGCGCCTTCATATCCATCTCTTAATATCCTATATTGATCTTTAGCAGCTTTAGGAATTCTTTTATTATTATCATCTATAACTTCTCTTAGTGAAGATTGAATTCCTTCTGCTAAGATTTTACTGCAATCATTAGAGGAATACCAAACTTGAGCTCCATAACAGCTTGCTTGTGGAAACATATTTTGATGTATAGATATAAAAATATCACATTTAGTATCTTTCTTCATTTTGCATCGTGCATTTAAATCTTTAACCTTTTTAGAGTCTAATTGTAAATCCTCTTCTCTAGTCATATATACTGTATATCCACTTTCCTCTAATTGAGATTTTAGCTTCTTAGAAATTGATAAATTAATCTCTTTCTCAATTGTACCATTTTTAGACCTTGCTCCTCCGTCTATTCCACCATGCCCTGGATCTACTAATATTATTCCCTTTTGCTTTTTTTCATCTGAATTCGCCTTAATAGGCACTTCAAATATAAAAAGAAATAAAAAAAATAGTACTACTACATTTTTGATTTTCATAAAGTTATTCCTCCAAACTATTTTAAGACTATATAAATTATTGTTTGCTATACAACCTTAATTATTCAGATTCTTATATCAATTTTAATATTTATTTGTTCATTCTTATATTTTTTTATCCATAAGCACAATATTCTTTCTTGGATTTTTGCATACTCCCTATTGCATGATAGTATTATAAATAAAAAAATCCCACAAACATTGCGTTTGTGAGATTGCATATACTCCAAATACTATCTTTTTGAGAATTGTGGAGCTCTTCTTGCTGCTTTAAGACCGTATTTCTTTCTTTCCTTCATTCTTGGATCTCTAGTTAAGAAACCAGCCTTCTTTAAATCTGATTTTAAAGCTTCATCAGATTTAACTAATGCTCTAGCTATACCATGTCTGATAGCTCCTGCTTGACCTGTAAATCCACCACCGTGAACATTTACTAAAACGTCAAACTTATCTTTAGTTCCAGTTAAAACTAATGGTTGGTTTACAATAACTCTTAAAGTTTCTAAACCAAAAAAGTTTTCTATTTCTCTATTATTTACAACTACGTTACCATTTCCTGGTACAAGTCTTACTCTTGCAACTGATTTCTTTCTTCTTCCAGTTCCCATGTATTGAACTTTTGCCATTTCTTATTCCTCCTCCCGAGATCGTATTAGTATCTTAATTCTAGTACTTCTGGTTTTTGAGCTGCATGATTATGTTCAGCACCTCTATATACGTTTAATTTCTTTAACATTTGTCTTCCTAATACACCGTTTGGAAGCATTCTTCTAACAGCTTCTTCAAAAGCGAATTCAGGTTTCTTGTCTAACACTACTCTATAAGGAGTTTCCTTTAATCCACCTGGGTAAAGACTATGTTTTCTCATTAATTTTTGATCTAACTTCTTACCAGTTAAAACAACCTTCTCTGCATTAATTACAATAACGAAATCTCCGCAGTCCACATTTGGTGTAAATGTTGGTTTATTCTTTCCTCTTAAAATTGAAGCAATTTGGCTAGCAACTCTTCCTAGTGGTTTACCAGCAGCATCAACTACATACCATTTTCTTTCGATTTCACTTGCTTTAGCAATGTATGATTTCATCTGTTTCCCTCCCTGAACTTACATTTATTTTTTACTTTCTAAAGTAAAAGTTTTTATGTCAAGACCCGGGGCTAGTGGATCTTATATACATAAATTATTTAACAAACAAAACTAATTATAATACACGCACACGGGCGTGTCAACATTTTTTTGCCATTTAATAAAAAACTTTTTCTAATATTAATCCATTAGGCGGTATACACATACCAGCCTTTTTTCTATTTCCTTCTATAATTATTTCTTCTATTTCATCAGCATTTAATCTGCCATTCCCCACCTTTAATAATGTGCCTACTATTATTCTTACCATGTTATATAAAAATCCATCTGCTGTTATGATTATTTTTATTCTGTCTCCATCTTCTTCTATAAAAAGTTCTTTAATATCTCGTACAGTTGTTTTTGCAGAACTTCCAGGAGACATAAATGCTCTAAAATCATGGCTTCCAATAAAATATTTACATGCTTTTTTCATTTCATTAATATCCAATTTATATTTATACTGATATAGATACTGATATCCTAATGATAATCTTTCTTCTCTATTCACAATTGTATAAGAATATGTTTTTCCTTTAGATGAATATCTAGCATGAAAACTATCATCAACTTCTTCTGATTTAATTATAGATACATCATTAGGTAATCTTGTATTTAAAGCTTCTCTAAACTTTTCTCCTGGGATTGTGCTATTTGTAAAAAAATTTGCTACCATTTCTCTTGCATGAACACCAGCATCAGTCCTAGAACTCCCATTAATCATAATCTGTTCCCCTGTAGCTTTTGATATGGCCACCTCAATAACATTCTGAACTGTTCGTCCCTTCGGCTGCCTTTGCCATCCAGAGAAATTACTTCCATCGAATTCAATTAATAATTTTATATTTCGCATTTATATCCTCTTAATCTTAAATTATATAAACCTAACCATTACACACCACAAAATTAGCACAACAAATATTCCCCAAGCGATCATATCCCTATATGAAAACTTCAATACTTTCATTCTAGTTCGTCCTGATCCACCTCTATATCCTCTAGCTTCCATTGCCATTGCGAGTTCATCTGCCCTTCTAAATGAACTAATAAATAAAGGTACAAGTAGTGGTACTAAACTTTTAGCCTTTTTAATAATTCCACCTGATTCAAAATCAGCCCCTCTAGCTTTTTGAGCTTTCATTATTTTATCTGTTTCATCAATTAATGTAGGTATAAATCTTAATGCTATTGTCATCATCATGGCTAATTCATGTGCTATTTCCTTCCCAATTGGCTTAAGTAATTTTTCTATACCATCAGTTAGTTCAATAGGGGATGTCGTTAATGTTAATAATGAAGTCCCTATAATCAATAAAATTAATCGAATAGCCATAAACGCGGCAGTGCTTAACCCTTCTGGATAGGCCTTCAAAAAACCTATACTAAAAATTTCTGTTCCCTCTGTTCCTCTAATCATAAATATATTTAAAATTGCGGTTAATGCTACCAATAAAAAAATTGGCTTTAATCCATTAAAAATGAATCTAAATGGTATCTTTGCTATTAGTATTATTGCCAATAAAAACGCAACAATAACAATATATCCTATAAATTTATTGATAATAAACAAACATACAATAAATAGTATTGATATTAATATTTTTGTTCTAGGGTCTAACTTGTGTATAAATGACTCTCCTGGTAAGTATTGTCCTATCGTAATATTTTTTAACATAGTTTCATCTATTCCTCCTTAATGTTTCACTTTTAAAATAGACAAAAGTTCTTTTTTGGCCTCTTCTATTGTGAATATATTCTCTGAAATATTAAAACCTTTTTTCCTTAATTCCCTAGCTAAATATGTCACTTGGGGAACACCAAGACCTATTTTTTCTAGTGTATCTACTTCTTTAAAAACCTCTCCTGGAACTCCTTGCAGTGCAACTTTACCACTATTCATTACTATAATTCTTTCAGCAATCTTAGCAACATCTTCCATGCTATGACTTACTATAATCACTGTCATATTATAATCTTTATGCAATTTACTTATTTGCTCTAATATATCATCTCTACCTTTGGGATCCAATCCAGCTGTTGGTTCATCTAATATTAATGTAGTAGGTTGCATTGCCACAACTCCAGCAATAGCAACTCTTCTCTTCTGTCCACCACTTAAGTCAAATGGTGATCTATCTTTATAGGTTTCATAATCTAAACCAACCATCTCCATAGCTTTAATTACTCTTTCATGAATTTCTTCATTGGAGAGCCCTAAATTTTTAGGTCCAAATTCAATGTCCTTAGCAATTGTCTCTTCAAAAATTTGATACTCTGGATATTGAAATACCAAGCCCACCTTTTTTCTTACATCTGCTAATTTAACTTTTTTATCTGTAATATCAATTCCATCAACAATTATTTTTCCACTAGTAGCCTCTAGCAATCCGTTAAAATGTTGAATTAAAGTTGATTTTCCTGATCCTGTATGTCCGATTAAAGCCACAAACTCCCCATCTTTTATTTCTAAACTCACATCATCCAATGCTACCTTTTCAAATGGACTTTTGGGCATGTATATATGTGTTAAATTTTCTATTTTAATTGACATAATTCATTCACCATCTCATCTACATTTAATATTTTTTCATTGATATCTATGCCAGCTTTTTTCAATTCATAAGCTAACTCAGTAACCTGTGGAACATCTAACCCTATCTTTTTCATATGCTCTACTCTTGGGAAAATTTCTTTCGGAGTCCCCTCCATCTTGACACTTCCACCATCCATTACTATAATCCTATCTGCTTGTGCTGCTTCATCCATATAATGTGTAATTAGTATTATAGTAATTCCATGTTTCTTATTAAGTTCTTTTATAGTTTTCAGAACTTCTTTTCTTCCAATAGGATCTAACATAGCTGTAGGCTCGTCAAAGATTATGCATTCAGGCTGAATTGCAAGTATTCCTGCTATAGCAACTCTTTGTTTTTGGCCTCCTGATAAAAGATGTGGTGCATGTCTCTTATATTTGCTCATTCCAACCTTCTCCAAGCTTTCATCAACTCTTACCCTTATCTGTGATGGTTCAACCCCTAAATTCTCAGGACCGAAAGCTACATCTTCTTCAACTATTGTTGCAACTAACTGATTATCTGGATTCTGAAATACCATTCCAGCTTTAGATCTTATATCCCAAACATTTTTAGGTTCTTTGGTATCAAGCCCATCCACAACCACAGTCCCTTCTGTTGGGATCACTAATGCATTCATATGTTTAGCCATCGTTGACTTACCAGATCCATTATGGCCTAATATAACTAAAAATTCACCCTTTTTAACTTCTAAATCAACATCTTTAACTGCATATTTTTCCTTTTTATCTCCTTCTGAGTCCTTAATATATTTAAAAGACACATTTGTGCATTTTATCATTTCATTACTCATCTCTTATCCTCCAAGATAATTTATTGTTAATACATTATGCAAAAGTCTCATACATCAATTAATTAACTAAGCGTTTGATTAATTATTTCTATTATATCGTAAAAATCAACACATTCAACAAAAAATTAATATAAAATAAAACTTCTCTAGAATATACTAAACCTCATATTATAATTTTCTATACTAAAAAAGGGGGTTAAGTACAAACTTAATCCCCCATTAGTATTATTATACTAATTCAAGTATTACTATCTCAGCTCCGTCCCCTCTTCTAGGACCTTTTTTAATCATTCTTGTATATCCGCCATTTCTTTCAGCATACTTAGGAGCTACATTATCAAATAAATTCTTAACAACTAATTCTTCTTGAACATAAGATAAGACTTGTCTTCTAGCATGAAGATCTCCTCTTTTACCAAGAGTAATCATTTTTTCTGCTATTGATCTAGTTTCTTTAGCTCTTGTTTCAGTTGTTTCAATTTTACCATGCTTTAATAGACTAGTAACAAGATTTCTTAACATAGCTTTTCTTTGGTCTGTAGGAAGACCTAACTTACGATAACCTGCCATGGATTTACCTCCTTACTCCTCGCTTAGTTTTAGGGCTAAACCTAATTCTTTAAGCTTTCTTTCAACTTCTTCTAAAGATTTCTTTCCTAGATTCCTTACTTTCATCATATCATCCATAGATTTTGTAGCAAGTTCTTGGACTGTATTAATTCCGGCTCTCTTTAAACAGTTATATGATCTAACTGATAAGTCAAGTTCTTCTACAGTCATTTCTAGGACTTTTTCTTTTTTATCGTCTTCTTTTTCTATCATTATTTCAACATCATTAGTATTATCTGTTAATGACATGAATAATTTAAAGTGTTCAATAAGTATTTTTGCTGATAAACTAATAGCTTCATCTATTTTTATAGTACCATTAGTCCAAATTTCTAAAGTTAATTTATCATAATCAGTAATTTGACCAACTCTTGTATTGTCAACAGTAAAATTAACTCTTTTTACTGGTGTATAAATAGAATCAACCGCTATAGCTGAAATAGGTAATTCATCACTCTTATTTTTATTTTGAGTAACATAACCTCTTCCTTTATTAACTGTTAATTCCATATAAAGTCTTCCATCGTTGTCTAAAGTTGCAATATGTAGATCCTTATTAACAACCTCAACATCTCCATCAGTCTTTATATCTGCTCCAGTAACTTCTCCAGGTCCTTTAGCATCAATATAAATAACCTTTGGACCTTCACCACTCATTCTAAGAGCTAATGATTTAATGTTAAGAATTAATTCTGTAACATCTTCTTTAACCCCTTGAACAGTAGAAAACTCATGAAGTACTCCATCAATTTTGACAGAGGTTGTAGCAACTCCTGGAAGAGAAGATAATAATATTCTTCTTAAGGCATTTCCTAATGTAATACCATATCCTCTTTCAAGTGGTTCAACAACATACTTACCATAAGTACCATCTTCATTAGCTTCTATACATTCTATTATTGGCTTTTCGATTTCTAACATTGACAAACCCTCCTTATTTTATAAATGGCAACCTTATTATGAGGGCAACTGATTCTATATTTGCATATATTGTGATAAATTTCTCTAACAAATATAAATATACTATTTACTATATAACTCAACAATAAGTGTTTCATTAACAGGCACATCTATATCTTCTCTTGATGGCTCTGCAACTACTTTTCCTTCATAGTTATCAACATTAGCTTCTAACCATTTTGGTAAAGTTTTTGGATTTTCAACAAAAGTCTTAAATTTCTCACTTGATCTACTTTTATCACATACTGTAATCACATCATTAACTGCAACATGGTATGAACAAATGTCAACCTTCTTACCATTTACTAAGAAATGCCCGTGAGTTACTAATTGTCTTGCTTCACTTCTTGATGCACCATAACCTAATCTATAAATTACATTATCAAGTCTCATTTCTAGTAATCTAAGTAAGTTTTCACCTGTTATACCTTTAATATGCTCAGCTTTTTCATAATATGTTCTAAATTGGCTTTCTAAAACGCCATAAATTCTTCTTGCTTTTTGCTTTTCTCTTAATTGAACACCATAGTTTGATAACTTCTTCTTGCTAGCTCCATGTTGTCCTGGTGCATAGCTTCTTCTTACAAAAGCACATTTATCTGTAAAACATCTATCACCTTTAAGGAAAAGTTTCATACCTTCTCTTCTACATAATCTACATGTAGCGCCAGTATATCTTGCCATTAAATTACACCTCCTATTACTACGATTATATTAGACTCTTCTTCTCTTTGGTGGTCTACAACCATTATGTGGAATTGGAGTAACATCTTTAATTAAAGTTACTTCTAAACCTGCTGCTTGTAAGGATCTTATAGCTGCTTCTCTTCCAGAACCAGGTCCTTTAACATAAACTTCTATGCTTTTCAAGCCATGTTCCATTGCTACTTTAGCTGCAGTTTCTGCTGCCATTTGTGCTGCAAATGGTGTGCTTTTTCTTGATCCTCTAAAGCCTAGTGCTCCAGCACTTGACCATGATAAAGCATTTCCTACTGCATCTGTTAAAGTAACTATAGAATTATTAAAAGTTGACTTAATGTGTGCAGCACCATGCTCAACATTCTTTCTTTCTTTTTTTCTTCTAGTCTTCTTAACTGCTTTAGCTGCCATTATCTTCCCTCCTTACTATTTCTTCTTATTTGCTATTGTCTTCTTAGGACCTTTTCTAGTTCTTGCATTAGTCTTAGTCTTTTGTCCTCTTACTGGAAGACCTCTTCTATGTCTAATTCCTCTGTATGATCCAATTTCTACTAATCTCTTAATGTTTAAAGCAACATCTCTTCTTAAGTCACCTTCAACCATTAAGTTTTTGTTGATATAAGTTCTGATTTCATTAACTTCTTCTTCTGATAAATCTTTAACTCTTGTATCTGAATTAATTCCTGTTGAAGCTAAGATTTTTTGTGAAGTTGATAATCCTATTCCATATATATAAGTTAAACCTATTTCAACTCTTTTTTCTCTTGGTAGGTCAATACCTGATATTCTTGCCATTAAAATTTACACCTCCTGATAATTGAAATGTATAAAAGTTGATTTTATTTATAATAAAATTTTAGGTCAATAGAATAAATTCTATTGCCAGCCGCCCTAAAATTTATTTTTGATTAATTAAACGACTATATAATCATATTTGACTTTTGCTAAAATGTCAATATAATTTACATTTATTTTAATACAAATTATATTGCACATTAGATAACTAGCCTTGTTTTTGCTTGTGCTTAGGATTTTCACAGATTACCATGACTTTACCTTTTCTTTTAATTACTTTGCACTTTTCACAAATAGGCTTAACTGATGGTCTTACTTTCATAGCTAACCCTCCTCATATTACTTTTACGATAGATATTAAATAAGTTTTATCAACTTATTTAGCTCTCCATGTAATTCTACCTCTTGTTAAATCATAAGGAGAAAGTTCTACAGTAACTTTGTCTCCTGGTAAAATTCTTATGAAGTTCATTCTTAATTTACCTGATATATGTGCTAAAATCTTATGACCACTTTCAAGTTCAACTTGAAACATAGCGTTAGGTAAAGATTCTAGTACTGTTCCTTGCATTTCTATTACATCATCTTTTGACATAAGGTAATCAACCCTCCTTAACAATGCCTCTAAGTTTTAGAAATCTCTTAATTTTTAAATTAGTACTCTTATTGCATGATTGTATTAATAATAATAATTCGTCATCTATATCTTCTAAAATACTTAAGTGCTTAATTTTCTTCTTTTTAGGCTTTTCGACTAATCTTGTATTTCCGTTAGCCAGTAATACATAATTATTATCTATCTGCCTAACAATAACATACAAATCATTTATATCTCTTCCTGCTTTTGAGAGTACCACTTTTCCAATCAAGTCATTGTTTTGCAAATTTTTCACCTCTATGATTACCTTAGTATAAATCAGCATCACCATAATGGTATTATGCAAATTTATAACTAAGCAACACTCTTTTTTCTACTTAATCAGTGTTAATATTTCAGGTCCATCTGATAAAATTGCAACTGTATTCTCATAATGTGCTGATAGAGAAAAATCTGCCGTTACAACTGTCCATCCATCTTTTAATGTTTTAACCTTGTGAGTTCCTATATTAACCATAGGTTCTATTGCTAATACCAAACCTTCAACCAATTTAGGACCCCTACCAGATTTACCAAAATTGGGTACATTGGGATCTTCATGAACTCTTCGTCCAATCCCATGCCCTACAAAATCTCTTACAACTGAGAAACCTGCAGCTTCTACGTAGCTTTGTATCTCATGTGATATATCAGTTAATTTATTTCCTGTTTTTGCAAACTTTATACCTTGGAAAAAACTTTCTTTTGTTATATCAATCAATTTATGAGCTTCTACTGAAATATTTCCAACTGGAAAGGTTCTTGCAGCATCACCATGATATCCATCAAACGATGCTCCACAGTCTATGCTTACTATATCCCCTTCTTTAAGAACATATGATCCTGGAAATCCATGTATTACTTGCTCATTTACTGAAATACATAGTGACGAAGGAAAACCATATAAGCCTTTAAATGAAGGTTTTGCTCCATGCTTAGTTATAAATTCTTCTGCCATTCTATCTAAATTTGCAGTTGTTATACCAGGTTTTACTTCTTTTTCAAGCAATAGTAGAGTTTCTCCTACTATTCTACCTGCTTTTCTCATTATGGCAATTTCTTCATGATTTTTTATAATAATCATTATTTATTGTTACCTAACATTTCGCATATTCCCCTGAAAACTTCATTAATAGCTTTTGTACCATCGACTTCCGAAAGCAAGTTTTTTTCACTATAAAATTCAATTAATGGTTGTGTTTCTCTTTGATATACATCCAATCTCTCTTTTACAGTTTCAACTGTATCGTCTTTTCTTTGTATAACTTCACTTCCACACAAATCACATTTTCCCTCATTTGTTGGAGGATTAAATTTAACATGATAACTTGCTCCACATGATGGACATACTCTTCTACCAGTCATTCTTTCAAGGATAAACTCATTAGGTACTTTAATTAATAGTGCAGTATCTAATTGTTCTCCTCTTTCCATAAGAAAGTTGTTAAGAGCTTCTGCTTGTGCCACAGTTCTTGGAAAACCATCTAGTAAATATCCAACTTTACAATCATCCTGTTGTAATCTATCCTTTACCATGTTGATAGTTACTTCATCAGGAACTAACTGTCCGTTATCCATATAACTTTTTGCTTCTATTCCTAAAGGAGTGTTTTCAGAAATGTTTTTTCTAAAAATGTCTCCTGTAGAAATATGTGGTATTGAATATTTATTACTGATTGATTTAGCCTGTGTTCCTTTTCCAGCTCCAGGAGGACCTAGTAATACTATCTTCACTGGCTTCATCTCCATTTATTCTAATCTATTTAAGAAATCCTTTATAGTGTCTAACCACCATTTGTGATTCCACTTTTCTAGTAAAATCTAATGCAACATTTATTACAATTAATAATCCAGTTCCTGAAAAAGATATATTCTGAAACTCAGTATAATTTTGTACAAGTACTGGGGTAACTGCTAATATTGCTGCTAATATTCCACCAATAAATGATACTCTATTTAGAACTTTTTCAAAAAATATTGTTGTTTCTTCTCCTGGTCTTACTCCTGGTACAAAACCCGCTGACTTGTGTAAGTTTTCAGACATTTCATCTGGTTTAAAAGTAATTTGAGTATAGAACCAGTTAAAGAATATTGTTAATATTGCATACAATACTAAATACATCCAACTTTTTTGGTTGAAAACACATGTAGGATTAGTCAATATCCACTTCGCCCACTCTTTATCTCCACCAAACAGCTGTGCTATTGTCTTCGGAAAATCCATTACTGACATAGAAAATATGATTGCAAGAACTGCCGAGCCAATTATGCTTAATGGAATATGTGTTGATTGTGATTTTACCATACTGCTATTTCCTGCTGCAAATTTACCTGCATATTGCACTGGTACTCTTCTTTCTGATAAAGAAAAATATAATATAGTTGCAAGTAATAATACAACAAATACTGCAAATAATACAATTTCTACAATACTTGCACTTCCAGCTTCCTTAAGTGTCATCATGGAAGCAATTGTCATTGGAACTCTTGAAATTATGTTTACAAATATTAGTATAGAAGTTCCATTACCAATACCTTTAACGGTAAGTTGATCACCTAACCACATACAGAATGTAGTTCCAACTACTAATGCAAAAACAATTATTCCTTTTTGGATAAAATTTAATCCACCTGTCGCTCCACTACTTGAAATAGTTGCAAAAATTCCATAAGCTAATACGAATGAAATTCCAAAAGATACGTAACGTGTTGCATTTTGTATCTTTTTCCTACCCGTATCTCCTTCTTTTGAAAGTTGTTCTAATTGTGGTATAGCAACAGTTAGCAATTGAACTATGATTGATGCATTAATATACGGCATAACTCCTAGTGCTAATATACTGGATCTGCTAAAAGCACCTCCTGAAAGCATATCATAAAAACCTAATAAACCTCCAGATTGGGATAAATTTTTTAGGTAATCAGAATTAATTCCAGGAAGAGGAATATGACTTCCCATCCTGAATACTGCAACTAATAATATTGTCCATAAAATCTTTTTCCTAAGTTCAGGAACCTTGAATGCATTACGTAGAGTTTGAAGCACTTTACATCACCTCAACTTTTCCCCCAGCTGCTTCAATCTTTTCTATAGCAGACTTAGAGAACTTACATCCTTTAACTGTTAAGCTTTTTTCTAATGTTCCGTTTCCAAGAATTTTTACTCCATCTAATACTTTACTTACTACTCTTCTTTCAAGTAATACTTCTGGAGTAATTTCAGTACCATTTTCAAATATGTTTAATCTATCAAGATTTATACTAACATATTTTTTAGCAAAAATGTTTGTAAAACCTCTCTTAGGAAGTCTTCTATATAAAGGCATTTGACCTCCTTCAAAACCAGGTCTTACACCACCACCTGATCTTGCATTTTGACCTTTTTCACCTTTACCAGCGTTTCTTCCTAATCCAGAACCAGTACCTCTACCAATTCTTTTAGGCGCTTTTTTGCTACCTGCTGCTGGCTTTAATTCGTGAAGTTTCATATTCAGTGCACCTCCTTATTCTTATACTTCTTCCACTTTTAATAGATATTCAATCTTCTTAATCATACCTTGTACTTGAGGTGTTGCCTCAGGTTCTACTGTTTTTCCTATTTTTTTAAGTCCAAGAGCATTTGCAGTAGCGATATGATCTTTTTTTCTGCCTATTAAGCTCTTTACTAATGTAACTCTTAATTTTGCCATTGCAATACCTCCTAACCTAATATTTCTTCTACAGATTTGCCTCTTAATTTAGCTATATCTTCAGCTGTTCTTAAACTTGCTAATCCGTTTATTGTAGCACTTACCATGTTATTTGGATTGTTTGAACCTAATGATTTAGCTCTAACATCCTTTAATCCTGCTAATTCAAGTACAGCTCTTGCTGGACCTCCAGCGATAACTCCTGTACCTTCTTTAGCTGGCATTATTAAAACATTAGCTGTTCCAAACTTACCGTTAACTTGATGAGGAATTGTTGTTCCTACCATTGCAACACTTACTAAGTTTTTCTTAGCATCTTCTATTCCTTTTTTAATTGCTTCTGGGATTTCGATTGACTTACCCATTCCAACTCCAACGTGTCCGTTCTCATCACCGACAACAACTAGAGCGCTGAATCTGAAGTTTCTACCACCCTTAACAACCTTAGTAACTCTGTTTATGAAAACAACCTTTTCTTTAAGGTCTAGTGTACTAGGATCGATTCTCATTTATTTCCCTCCTTGTTTATTAGAATTTCAAGCCTGCTTCTCTAGCTGCTTGTGCTAATTCTTGAATTCTTCCGTGATATATGTATCCACCTCTATCAAATACCACTGTATCAATTCCTTTTTCTACTGCTCTTTTAGCGATAGCTTCACCTACAAGTTTAGCACCTTCTTTATTTCCACCTTTAGCAGCGAAATCTTTATCTAAACTTGAAGCAGCTACTAATGTAACACCATTTATATCATCAATTACTTGTGCATAAATATTCTTTTCGCTCTTAAAAACTGAAAGTCTTGGTCTTTCTGTAGTACCAAAAACTTTTTTACGAACTCTTAGGTGACGTTTTTCTCTGCTTGCCTTTTTGTCTACCTTCTTGAACATAAAACTCACTCCTTTCTATTATTTCTTACCAGTCTTACCTTCTTTACGTCTAATCACTTCATTTTCATACTTAATACCTTTACCCTTATATGGTTCTGGTACTCTCCATTTTCTTATATCTGCTGCAGCAAATCCAACTTTTTCTTTGTCGATTCCACTAACTATTACTCTAGTTGCAGCTGGAGTTTCAAATGTGATTCCGTCAATAGGTTCAATTTCAACTGGATGTGAATATCCAAGGTTCATTACAAGTTTTTTACCCTGTAATTGAGCTCTATAACCAACACCAACTAAATCTAAAGTCTTTTGGTAACCTTGTTTTACTCCAATTACCATATTATTAATTAATGCTCTTGTTAAACCGTGAAGAGCTCTGTGATCTTTTTGTTCACTATGTCTAGTAACAATTACTTCATTGTTTTCGACAACTATACTTATATCGTTATGCATAGTCTTAACTAATTCACCCTTTGGTCCCTTAACTGTAACAACGTTGTCTGGTGTTACAGTAACAGTTACGTCAGCAGGAATAGCTATTGGTAATCTACCTACTCTTGACATAATTGCACCTCCTGTATTATTTTAAAATCGCATTTTGCAATTTTTTAGTTTTATTTATCTGAAATATTACCAAACGTAACAGATTACTTCTCCACCTAATCCGTTCTTTCTAGCTTCTCTATCTACCATTATTCCATTTGAAGTTGAAACAACAGCAATACCTAAACCATTAAGAACCTTTGGTACTTCATCTTTCTTACAGTAAACTCTTAATCCTGGCTTAGAAATTCTCTTAATACCAGTTATAACTCTTTCTTTGTTAGCACCGTATTTAAGAGCTAATCTTAACATTGGAACTACTCCATCGTTATATTCATTAATTTCTTTTATATAACCCTCTTGTAATAATATATTTGCTATTTCCTTCTTAACATTTGAAGAAGGTACTTCTACCATTTCATGTCTCACAGCATTAGCATTTCTTACACGAGTTAATAAATCTGCTATAGGATCTGTCATAACCATTTAAATGTGCCTCCTTTCGTACATTGTATATATTACCAACTTGCTTTTCTACAACCTGGAATTTCGCCCTTATAAGCAAGTTCTCTAAAACAAATACGGCATACTCCATATTTTTTTAATACGGCATGTGGTCTTCCACATATTCTACATCTTGTATAAGCTTGTGTTTTGAATTTAGGAGTTTTGCTCCACTTTTCTATAATAGCCTTACGTGCCAATGTGTTTCCCTCCTTATTATTGAGCGAATGGCATTCCAAGGAATCTTAATAATTCCCTAGCTTCTTCGTCAGTATTTGCTGTTGTAACGAAGATAATATCCATCCCTCTAACTTTGTCTATCTTATCATATTCTATTTCTGGGAATATTAATTGTTCTTTAATACCTAATGAATAATTTCCTCTACCATCAAAAGCTTTAGAAGATACTCCTCTAAAATCTCTAACTCTTGGTAAAGCAATGCTCATTAGCTTATCAGCAAATTCGAACATTTTAGCTTTTCTTAAAGTAACTTTACAGCCTAAAGGCATGTTTTCTCTAATTTTAAAGTTAGCTACAGATTTTTTAGCTCTTGTTAATATAGGCTTTTGACCTGCTATTAAAGTTAAATCATTAACAGCTGATTCTAATACCTTTTGATTTTCTTTAGCTTCTCCAACGCCCATGTTAATTACGATCTTTTCTAGCTTTGGAACTTCCATTATATTTTTGTATCCAAACTTCTCAATCATAGCTGGAATTACTTCTTTTTGATATTTTTCTTGAAGTCTTGTCATATTAGTTACCTCCTTTCAAATTTTAGAATGTTTCTCCGCATTTTTTACATACTCTAACTTTAGTACCATCATCTAAGATTTTGTTACTAATTCTAGTTGCATTCTTACATTTGTTACAATATAACATAACTTTTGAGCTGCTGATTGCTGCTTCTTTTTCAATTATAGCGCTTTCAACTTGACCCTTATTTGCTTTTTGATGCTTCTTAACTATATTAACTCCTTGAACAAGAATCTTTCCTGTCTTTGGATATGCTTTTAATATTTCACCAGTTTTGCCTTTATCTTTTCCTGATATAACAATAACTGTATCATTCTTTCTTACATGTATCTTCAAGTTGGCCACCTCCTCTTATAGAACTTCTGGTGCTAATGATAATATTTTAGTAAATTCTTTATCTCTTAGCTCCCTAGCAACAGGTCCAAAGATACGAGTTCCTTTTGGTTGCTTATCATCTTTGATTATAACTGCTGCATTATCATCAAATTTAATATATGAACCGTCTACTCTTCTTACACCTTTTACTGATCTAACTACAACTGCCTTTACGACTTCACCCTTTTTAACAACTCCACCTGGTGTTGCGCTTTTAACACTAGCTACTATAATGTCACCAATATTACCAAACTTTCTTTTAGATCCGCCTAAGACTCTGATACACATAATTTCCTTTGCACCCGAATTATCTGCAACCTTTAATAAGGTTTGTTGTTGTATCATTACATTAACCTCCTTTCAGTTTTAAAGCTTATTTAGCCTTTTCAACTATTTCAACAAGTCTCCATCTCTTATCCTTAGATAAAGGTCTAGTTTCCATTATTGATACTCTATCATTAATTTTAGCTTCATTATTTTCATCATGTACTTTAAACTTTGTAGTTCTATTAATTGTTTTTCCATATAACGGATGTCTAACCTTAGTTTCAACTGCAACTACAATAGTCTTTTCCATTTTATCAGAAACAACCCTACCAATTCTTTTCTTTCTTAATGATCTTTCCATTAGGGCTTACCTCCTTCCAACTTTTATTGTTCCAATGCCTTTAATTCTTCTTCTCTTAAGATGGTTTTTATTTGGGCTATAGATTTCTTAACTTCTTTTATTCTCATTGGATTTTCTAATTGTCCTGTAGCTAATTGAAATCTTAAGTTAAATAATTCTGCTTTAAGGTCACCCAATTTTACTGTTAAATCTTGAGGATTGTTTGATTTCAATTCTTTTAATTCTCTAGCCTTCATTATTGTTCACCACCCATTTCCTCAAAATCTCTTTTTGAAACAAATTTTGTCTTTACAGGAAGTTTGTGTGAAGCAAGTCTCATTGCTTCTCTAGCAGTTTCTTCTTGTACTCCTGATAATTCAAATAAAACCCTACCTGGCTTAACTACTGCAACCCAGTATTCTGGTGATCCTTTACCTGAACCCATTCTTGTTTCAGCTGGTTTCTCTGTAACTGGCTTATCTGGGAAAATCTTTATCCAAAGTTTTCCACCTCTTTTAATGTATCTATTGATAGCAATTCTGGCAGATTCAATTTGATTACTAGTTATCCATCCACAGCTTAATGCTTGAATTCCGTAATCGCCATAAGCTAAGAAATTACCTCTTGTTGCTTTACCTTTCATTCTGCCACGTTGCACCTTACGATGTTTTACCCTCTTAGGCATTAACATGATCTATTCCTCCTTTCCTATGCGTTAGCTTCTTCCTTTTCTACTTTCTTAGTTGGAAGAACTTCTCCATTATAAATCCACACTTTAACTCCGATTTTTCCATATGTTGTATCTGCTTCAGCAAATCCATATTCAATATCAGCTCTTAATGTTTGTAGTGGAATTGTTCCTTCATGATAATGTTCAGTTCTTGCTATTTCAGCTCCACCTAATCTACCAGAACATGAAGTTTTTACACCTTTTATTCCATGTTTCATAGCTCTTTGCATTGTTTGCTTCATAGCTCTTCTAAATGAAATTCTCTTTTCTAATTGTGCAGCAATATTTTCAGCCATTAATTGAGCATCAGCTTCTGCACTTTTTACTTCAACTATGTTTATTAAAACATTTTTACTCTCAACAAATTGAGTTAATTTATTCTTTAAATTCTCAATTCCTGATCCACCTTTGCCTATAACGACACCTGGCTTTGCTGTATATATGTTTAATTTAACTCTCTTAGCAGCTCTTTCAATTTCAATTTTAGAAATACCTGCTGCAAAAAGATCTTTTTTAACAAATTTTCTAATTTTATTATCTTCAATAAGATTATCAGCAAAATTCTTTTTATTTGCATACCATTTTGCATCCCATCCCTTGATAACGCCTACTCTAAGGCCATGAGGATTAACTTTTTGTCCCACTTGCTTTTCCCTCCTTTTATATTATGCTCTTTCTTTAACAACTACTGTTATGTTACTTGTTTTCTTTAAAATCTTAAATGCTCTACCTTGAGCATGAGGTTGGAATCTCTTTAATGTTGATCCTTGACCAACAAAACATTCTGAAACATATAAGTTATCAGCATTTAATTCCAAATTATTTTCAGCATTTGCAACAGCTGATTTTAAAACTTTGTTTATTACTACTGCTGCTTCTCTTGGAGTATATTGTAAAATCGCAAAAGCTTCATTAACTTGTTTTCCTCTGATTAAATCAAGAATTACTCCCACTTTTGTTGGAGACATTCTGATATATTTTGCTATAGCTCTAGCTTCCATTTATGATCCTCCTTTCCAGGCTATCTTTTTGATGTTTTATCTGCTTCATGACCTTTATAAGTTCTAGTTAATACAAATTCACCTAACTTATGGCCAACCATATCTTCTGATATATATACTGGTACATGCTTTCTTCCATCGTGGACAGCTATTGTATGCCCAATAAATTGTGGAAAAATTGTTGAACTTCTTGACCAAGTTTTAACAACCTTTTTTTCTCCAGTACCATTCATTTCTTCAATCTTCTTATAAAGCCCTTCATGAACGAAAGGTGCCTTCTTTGTTGATCTACTCACTAATATGCCTCCCTTCCTAAGCACTAAGTTCTAAGTTTTGAAGAGAACTTATTATTCCCCTCAAACTACTTAGTTCTTCTATCTTTGATAATAAATTTATCTGAATATTTTTTAGTTTTTCTAGTCTTATATCCAAGTGCTGGTTTACCCCATGGAGTAACTGGACTTGGTCTACCAACTGGTGATTTACCTTCACCACCACCGTGAGGGTGATCGTTAGGGTTCATTACAGATCCTCTTACTGTTGGTCTCCATCCCATATGTCTCTTTCTACCTGCTTTACCGATATTAACTATATCATTAGTTGCATTAGAAAGCGCTCCAATTGTAGCTCTACATTCGATTCTAACATATCTCATTTCACCTGATGGTAATCTAAGAGTTGCATAATCTCCTTCTTTAGCCATTAATTGAGCTGAATTTCCTGCTGCTCTAACTAATTGGCCACCTTTTCCTCTTTGTAATTCTATATTATGAATTACTGTACCAACTGGGATATTCTTTAATGGAAGAGCATTTCCTGGTTTGATATCAGCATTAACTCCTGATTCAATAACATCTCCAACATTTAATCCTGCTGGCGCAAGAATATATCTCTTTTCTCCATCTGCATATACAACAAGTGCAATATATGCAGTTCTGTTTGGATCATATTCTATAGTTGCAACCTTTGCTGAAACTTCATCTTTATTTCTTTTGAAATCTATTATTCTGTATTTTCTTTTAACGGTACCACCACGGTGTCTAACAGTGATTTTACCTTGATTATTTCTACCTGCTTTAACTTTTAACGCAACAAGAAGTGACTTTTCCGGTTCTTGTGAAGTTATTTCTTCAAAAGTTGGCATAGTCATTTGTCTTCTTGCTGGTGTAATCGGGTTAAACTTTTTAACTGCCATTTAAAATTCCCTCCTTCTTTAAGCTTCTCTGGTGTTTATCACCAATAATGGCTTTACTATACTATTATTGCATTCCTTCGAAGAATTCAATTCCATTGCTTTCTTCAGTTAATGTAACAACAGCTTTCTTATAATCTGCTCTCTTACCAACATGTACGCCCATTCTTTTAGTTTTACCTATACCGTTTATAGTATTAACTGATTCAACTTTAACGTTGAAAACTTCTTCCACAGCTCTCTTTATTTGAGATTTATTAGCATCAACATGAACTATGAAAGTGTACTTCTTATCGGCCATAGACGCCATACTTTTTTCAGTGATAATTGGCTTTCTTATTATATCATGGCTTGTTAATTTCATTATGCGTACACCTCCTCAATTTTTGATACAGCATCTTTAGTAATGATTAATTTTTCATACTTTAATAAATCATATACATTGATGTTGTTTGCTGGAATAATATTTATTCCTTGAATATTTCTTGCTGACTTATAAACAACTTCATTAGATTCTGCTGTTATAATTAATGCTTTCTTAGCTTCTAAAGCTTTTAACATTTCAACCATATTCTTAGTTTTTGGTGCTTCAAAATTCAACGAATCAAGAACGATCATTTGATTATCTTGAACCTTGCTAGTTAAAGCAGATTTCATAGCAACTTTTCTCATGCTCTTTGGAACTGAAACTCTATAATCTCTTGGCTTTGGTGCGAACACAATACCACCTTTGATCCATTGTGGTGCTCTGATAGAACCTTGTCTTGCTCTTCCAGTACCCTTTTGTCTCCAAGGCTTGATTCCGCCTCCTCTAACTTCAGATCTAGTTTTAGTTGATTGAGTTCCTTGTCTCTTGTTAGCTAATAATGCAACTACTACTTGATGTAATGCATATTCATTGATTTCTGCTGCAAATACACTTTCATTAAGTTCCATATCTGCAACCTTGTTTCCTTCTTTATTAAATACTCCTACTGTAGGCATTCTAATTCCTCCTTTCCTTACAGAAATTAAGCTTTAACTGCATCTTTAATTACTACTGTACCTTTGTTAGGCCCTGGGATTCCACCCTTTATTAGTATTAAATTCTTTTCAGCTATTACTTTAACAACTTCTAAATTTAGCACTGTTGTATTAACAGATCCCATATGTCCTGGCATTCTCTTGTTTTTGAATGTTCTAGATGGATCTGATGAAGCTCCCATTGAACCAGGTGCTCTCTTAAACTTAGAACCGTGAGTCATATCTCCTGTATGTTGATTCCATCTCTTTATAGCTCCTTGGAAACCCTTTCCCTTAGATACTGCAGACACATCAACCTTTTCTCCAGCTTCAAATACATCAGCTTTTATTTCATTTCCAACTTCATATTGATTTATATCATCAATTCTGAATTCTTTAAGAGTTCTTCTTACGCTAACTCCTGCTTTAGCAAATTGGCCTTTTCTTGGCTTATTAGCTAATTTTTCTCTAATTTCATCGAAACCAACTTGTATTGCTTCATAACCATCATTTTCTAATGTTTTCTTTTGAACAACAACACATGGACCAGCTTCAACTACAGTTACAGGAATCACTTTTCCTTTTTCATCAAAAATCTGTGTCATTCCTATTTTCTTTCCTATTATAGCTTTTTTCATGTATTTACACCTCCCAAACTAATTAGCGGACTGTTAACAATCATAACTAGCCGTTTTTATATTATTCCAGTATTATAGCTTGATTTCTATATCAACACCTGCTGGAAGATTTAATCTCATTAATGCATCAACAGTTTTTGGTGATGGATTAACAATATCGATTAATCTCTTATGAGTTCTTATCTCAAATTGTTCTCTTGAATCTTTGTACTTATGAACCGCTCTTAATATAGTAACAACATCTTTTTCAGTTGGTAATGGTACTGGACCTACAACCTTAGCGCCTGTTGTTTTAGCAGTTTCAACGATTTTTTCAGCCGATTGATCTAATATTGTGTGATCAAATGCTTTTAATCTAATTCTTATTTTTTGCTTTGACATTTCATTTCCCTCCTTTTTATGTACGTTTTACTTCGAACGCACAACAGCAATTCCTCTGTAAACTGTTCCAGGTGTTTCTCAACACTCCGACATCAGATTTAATCCCTGTCGTTGGATTCTAGATCCAAACTTACTCATTAAGAATTACCCGGAAGCCCGGCAACCTCTTAATTCTTAGCTGTATGCTATGCAACTTCTTAATTATACTATTGTTATATAGTGTTTTCAAGCTTTTTTTTACATTTTATAAACTTTTTTTATTTATTGTTTTATAATCTACTTTTATTCAGATTGCTTTAATTTTTAAGCAACTTTTTACTTTAATCTCTTCACATTGATTGTTTTTATTTTTTTAATTTTTAGTAAAATAAAAGCAAGGTAAAATGCCTTGCTTTTATAAGATTTCCTATTCTACTATACTAGTAACAACTCCAGAACCTACAGTTCTTCCACCTTCTCTGATAGCGAATCTTAATCCTTCATCCATTGCGATTGGAGTGATTAATTCAACATTCATATCAATGTGATCTCCAGGCATTACCATTTCCATTCCATCTGGTAATTTGATTGATCCTGTAACATCTGTTGTTCTGAAATAGAATTGTGGTCTATATCCATCGAAGAATGGAGTATGTCTTCCACCTTCTTCTTTCTTAAGTACGTATACTTGACCTACAAATTTTGTGTGAGGGTGTACTGAATTTGGTTTTGATAATACTTGACCTCTTTCAATATCAGTTCTTTGAACTCCTCTTAATAATGCTCCAATGTTATCCCCTGCTTGCGCTTCGTCTAATAACTTTCTGAACATTTCGATTCCAGTTACTACAACCTTCTTCTTTTCTTCTGATAATCCAACGATTTCTACTTCATCTCCTACGTGAAGTATTCCAGCTTCAACTCTTCCTGTTGCAACTGTTCCTCTTCCTGTAATTGTGAATACATCTTCGATCGGCATTAAGAATGCTTTATCTGTTGCTCTTTCTGGAGTTGGGATATAGCTATCTACTGCTTCCATTAAGTCCCTGATTGGCTTAATTGCTTCTTCATCTGTTGGGTTTTCTAATGCTTTTAATGCTGATCCTGTTATTACTGGAATATCGTCTCCTGGGAAGTCATATTCACTTAATAATTCTCTAACTTCCATTTCAACTAATTCTAATAATTCTGGATCATCTACCATATCTGCTTTGTTTAAGAATACTACGATATATTGGATACCTACTCTTGATCCAAGTAAGATATGTTCTCTTGTTTGTGGCATTGGACCATCTGCTGCTGATACAACTAAGATAGCTCCATCCATTTGTGCTGCTCCTGTGATCATGTTCTTAACATAGTCAGCATGTCCTGGACAGTCAACGTGAGCATAGTGTCTGTTTTCTGTTTGGTATTCAACGTGTGCTGTATTGATTGTGATTCCTCTTTCTTTTTCTTCTGGAGCCTTATCAATATCTGCATAGTTAAATGCTTCTGCAAATCCTTTGTTTGCTAATACTGTTGTTATTGCTGCTGTTAATGTTGTCTTACCATGGTCTACGTGACCTATTGTTCCAATATTAACGTGTGGCTTACTTCTTTCATACTTTGCTTTTGCCATTGTAATTTTCCTCCCTTAATAGACATTAATTTAAAGAATCTTTTCGTAAATATTATAACTTATAGATATTTTAATATCCATATCTATTATTCAGTTTTTTATCATGTTATATAAAAATTATTCAAAATCAAGCAAAATTTATACAACATGATATAAAATCATTTATTATTTAGCTCTGCTACCAGCAATTTGTTCTTGGATATTCTTTGGTACTTCTTCATAATGATCAAATACCATTGAGTAAACTCCTCTACCTTGAGTTCTAGATCTTAATGAAGTAGCATAACCGAACATTTCTGATAATGGAACAAATGCTCTAATAACTTGAGCTCCATTAACAGCTTCCATTCCTTCCATTCTACCTCTTCTTGAATTAATATCTCCGATAACATCTCCCATATATTCTTCAGGAACTGTTACTTCAACTTTCATCATTGGTTCAAGAAGAACTGGACTTGCTTTCGCCATTGCATTCTTAAATGCCATAGATCCTGCAATCTTAAATGCCATTTCAGATGAGTCAACTTCATGGTATGAACCATGTACTAACTTAACTTTGAAGTTAATAACGTTATATCCAGCAATAATACCATTTAAAGCTGCTTCTCTAATACCATTGTCAATAGCTGGAATATATTCCTTAGGAATAGCACCACCAACAACTGCATTTTCAAATACATATTCACCTTCAGTTGGTTCCATTTCAATTACAGCATGACCGTATTGTCCCTTACCACCTGATTGTTTAGCATATTTCGCTTCAGCTTTAACAGCACTTCTAATTGTTTCTTTATATGCAACTTGAGGAGCACCAACATTACATTCAACTTTAAATTCTCTTTGAAGTCTATCAACGATAATTTCTAAGTGAAGTTCTCCCATACCTGCAATAATTGTTTGACCTGTTTCTGTATCAGTCCAAGTCTTAAAAGTAGGATCTTCTTCTGCTAATTTAGCTAATGCCATTCCCATCTTTTCTTGAGCATCTTTTGTTTTAGGCTCAATAGCTACATTTATAACTGGTTCTGGGAATTCCATTGCTTCAAGAATTATTGGACTATTTTCAGCACATAAAGTATCACCTGTTGTAGTGTTCTTTAATCCGATTACTGCTCCAATTTCTCCTGCTTCTAATGATTCAACTTCTGATCTTGAGTTAGAATGCATCTTAACAAGTCTACCAATTCTTTCTTTCTTACCTTTTGTTGAGTTAAGAACATACGAACCACTTTGCATTACACCTGAATATATTCTTGTGAATGCTAATTTACCAACAAATGGATCAGTAGCTATCTTGAATGCTAAAGCTGATAATGGTTCAGAGTCAGAAGAATTTCTATGATCTTCTTCTCCATCTAGTGTTGTTCCTTTTATTGCTGGAACATCTAATGGTGATGGTAAGTAATCTACAACTCCATCAATCATTTCTTGAACACCTTTGTTTTTGTATGAAGAACCACAAATACAAGGATATATTTCGTTAGCAATTGTAGCTTTTCTTAAAGCATTTTTTAACTCTTCAATTGTAAGCTCTTCACCTTCTAAATATTTTTCCATCAATTCTTCATCTGTTTCAGCAATAGCTTCTATCATTGCACTTCTATATTCTTCAGCTTGCTCAACATATTCAGCTGGAATTTCTTCTTCTCTCATATCTTTTCCAAGATCATCATAAAATATAAAAGCAACATTTTTTATAAGGTCAACCATTCCCTTAAAACCTTGCTCACTGCCTACTGGAATTTGAATTGGTACTGCATTTGCTTTCAATCTATCTTTAACTGTTTGAATACATCTAAAGAAGTCAGCACCTGTTGCATCCATTTTATTTACATATATCATTCTTGGTACGCCATACTTATCTGCCTGTCTCCAAACAGTTTCAGTTTGTGGTTCAACACCACTCTTTGCATCAAGAACTGTAACAGCTCCATCAAGTACTCTTAATGATCTTTCAACTTCAACAGTAAAGTCTACGTGACCAGGAGTATCTATAATATTAAGTTCATGTTCTTTCCAGAAACATGAAGTTGCTGCTGAAGTAATTGTTATACCTCTTTCTTGTTCTTGAACCATCCAGTCCATTGTAGCTTCACCATCATGAACTTCTCCTATTTTATGACTCACTCCTGTATAGAACAATATACGTTCAGTAGTAGTTGTCTTACCTGCGTCAATATGAGCCATTATACCAAAGTTACGAAACTTATCTAAAGGATATTTTCTAGCCATTTATTTGTCCTCCTCTCAACGAGTAAATTTAATTTAATTTGACAAAACTGCCTTAGCATACGCCAAAACAGTTTTATTTTTATTAGTATCTGTAATGAGCAAATGCTTTATTAGCTTCTGCCATTTTATGAGTATCTTCTCTCTTCTTAACAGCTGCTCCTGTGTTATTAGATGCATCTAATAATTCACCTGCAACTCTTTCACTCATTAGCTTTTCGCCTCTTTTTCTTGCTGCTATTAACATCCATCTTATTCCTAATGTCTGTCTTCTTTCAGGTCTAACTTCTATTGGAACTTGATAAGTAGCACCACCTATTCTTCTAGCTTTAACTTCAAGCAATGGCATTACATTGTTCATAGCTTCTTCAAATACCTCTAAAGCTTCTTTCCCACTTCTTTTTGCCATTAATTCAAATGCTTCATAGCATATCTTTTGGGCAACACCCTTCTTACCATCTTCCATTATGCTGTTTATAAATTTAGTAACAACTTTTGAATTGTACACTGGATCTGGTAATACATCTCTTTTTGCAATATGTCCTTTTCTTGGCACTTTTCTTCCCTCCTTAACATTTTAAATTTAAGTTCATCGGTACTCGGCATTTTTATAACACCGCAAAGCGCTACATCTTTTACATCTATATAAACTGAAATTCAAATCTATAACTCATGTTGAAGATAAGCACTATTTTTTAATTAAAAAGCCTATTTTTGTTTAGGTTTCTTAGCACCGTACTTTGATCTTCCTTGTAATCTGTTAGCTACTCCAGCACAATCTAATGCACCTCTTACAATATGGTATCTAACACCAGGAACGTCTTTAACTCTTCCACCTCTTATTAGAACAACACTATGTTCTTGTAAGTTGTGGCCCACTCCACCAATATATGCAGTTACTTCATATCCATTTGTCAATCTTACTCTGGCAATTTTTCTTAACGCTGAGTTAGGTTTCTTAGGAGTTGTTGTTTTAACTACTGTACATACTCCTCTTTTTTGTGGACATTCTTTAAGTGCTGGTGCAGTTGACTTAACTGTTGTTGTCTTTCTACCTTTTCTTACCAATTGGCTAATAGTTGGCATCTTTTCACCTCCCAAAATTTATTTATCTATTTTTAAATTAAGATAAACGCAAATAATTAAATTATAGTTATGTATTAAATACATACTAAACCAACAATACAACGTAATGTAAAGTTTACCTATTAAAATTATTATATTAACACATATTTGTGTGATTTCACATATGAAATCACACAAACTGTATTTTATCATTTAACATTATATATGTCAATATAATTAAATTCTATTCTTCAACCACTTCTGTAATTGCTTCTTCTACTAATTGGTTATCTGTTTCTACTTTTAAAGATCTATATCTCATCATTCCAGTACCAGCTGGAATTAACTTACCAATTATTACATTTTCCTTCAATCCAACTAAAGGATCAACTTTTCCTTTAATCGCTGCTTCTGTTAATACTCTTGTGGTTTCTTGGAACGAAGCCGCTGATAAGAAGCTATCAGTTGCTAATGCAGCTTTAGTAATACCTAGTAGAGTTTGTTCTCCTTTTGCTTCTTCTCCACCAAATTCTCTAACTCTAGCATTTTCCTCATGAAAATCAAACATATCAATCATAGTTCCTGGCAATAAATCTGAATCTCCTGATTCAAGAATTTTTATTTTTCTAGTCATTTGTCTAACAACTACCTCTAAATGCTTATCATTAATATCAACACCTTGTAGTCTATAAACTTTCTGAACTTCTGAAAGTAAATATCTTCTTGCTCCATCTATACCTTTTATGCTCATAATATCATGAGGATTTACCGAACCTTCTGTAATTTCATCTCCGGCTTCAATGTAATCTCCTTCAGTCACTTTTAATCTCGAACCGAACGGTATATCATAGCTACGTTCTTCACCATCTGAACTCATAACTATCACTGTTCTCTTTTTCTTCGTTTCTTCCATCTTTACATTACCAGTAATTTCACTTACAATTGCAAGACCCTTTGGCTTTCTAGCTTCAAATAATTCTTCAACTCTAGGTAACCCCTGGGTAATATCTGCTCCAGCAACTCCACCTGTATGGAATGTTCTCATAGTAAGCTGAGTTCCTGGTTCTCCAATTGATTGTGCAGCTATTATTCCAACAGCTTCACCTATATCAATCTTTTTAGCAGTAGCCATGTTCATACCATAACATTTAGCACAAACTCCAACTTTACATTTACAAGTAAATACTGATCTGATTTTTACTTTCTTAACTCCTGCTGAAACAATCTTATCTGCTGCATATGGATCCATATATTCATTTCTTGGATAAATCACATTTCCATTATTAGGATCAATAATATCTTCAGCAGTATATCTTCCAATTAATCTTTCTCTTAATTCTTCGATAGTTTCATTGCCTTCTTTTATTTCACTTACAACAATTCCATCTTCTACACCACAGTCTTCTTCCCTTACGATAACATCTTGTGATACATCAACAAGTCTTCTTGTCAAATATCCTGAATCCGCAGTTTTTAAAGCTGTATCTGCATTACCTTTTCTAGCACCATGTGTAGATGAGAAATATTCAAGAACATCTAATCCTTCTTTAAACGAAGCTCTAATTGGTAACTCGATAATCTTACCAGATGGACTTGCCATAAGTCCTCTCATACCAGCCAATTGCTTGATTTGAGATTTTGATCCTCTGGCTCCTGAGTCAGCCATCATATATATAGGGTTGAACTTATCAAGACTATCCATTAATGCATTAGCAACATCTTCAGTAGTTTGAGTCCATTTTTCTATAACTCGTTCGTATCTTTCCTCATCTGAAATGAATCCTCTTTTATACATCTTTTCAATCTTTTCAATTGTTTCATCTGCTTCTTTAAGTAATTCATACTTAGAATCTGGTACTATTATATCTGATGATGCAACTGTAACAGCTCCAATTGATGAATAATGATATCCTAAAGCTTTGATATTATCAAGCATTATAGATGTCTTAACTGGACCATGTTTCATATAGCATTGATCGATTATTTTTCCTAAAGACTTTTTAGTAACCAAGAAATCAACTTCTAAATTGAACATTTCGTCTTCATTTTCTCTATTAACTAAGCCTAAATTTTGCGGTATAGATTCATTAAATATAATCTTTCCAACAGTTGTTTTGATTATTTTAGACTTTGAAACTCCATCAACAGTTCTAAACATTCTAACATTTATTTGAGCATGGATGTCAATTTCCTTAACTTCATATGCCATTATAGCTTCGTCTTTACTAGAGAATACCATACCATCACCTTTGGCTTCATTTCTATCCATAGTTAGATAGTATGATCCCAAAACCATATCTTGTGTTGGTACACATACCGGTTTACCATCTGATGGTTTTAAAATATTTGTTGCTGCTAACATTAAAAATCTTGCTTCAGCTTGTGCTTCAACTGAAAGTGGAAGATGGACAGCCATCTGATCTCCATCAAAGTCTGCATTGTAAGCTGTACATGCTAGTGGATGCAACTTAATAGCTCTACCTTCTACTAAAACTGGTTGGAATGCTTGAATACCTAGTCTATGTAAAGTAGGCGCACGGTTAAGCAATACTGGATGATCTGCAATTACTTCTTCTAAAACATCCCATACTTGAGGCAATACTCTTTCAACCATTCTTTTAGCACTCTTTATATTATGAGCAATTCCATCCTGAACCAACTTCTTCATTACAAATGGCTTAAATAACTCTATAGCCATTTCTTTTGGTAATCCACATTGGTACATTTTCAATTCTGGTCCAACAACTATAACTGATCTACCTGAGTAGTCAACTCTTTTTCCAAGTAAGTTTTGTCTAAATCTTCCTTGCTTACCTTTAAGCATATCTGATAATGATTTTAAAGGTCTATTTCCTGGTCCAGTTACTGGTCTTCCTCTTCTACCATTATCGATAAGTGCATCCACAGCTTCTTGAAGCATTCTTTTTTCATTTCTTACTATTATATCCGGAGCCCCTAAATCTAATAGTTTCTTCAATCTGTTGTTTCTATTAATAACTCTTCTATATAAGTCATTTAAATCAGATGTTGCAAATCTTCCCCCATCTAATTGAACCATAGGTCTCAAATCTGGTGGTATTACTGGTATTACATTTACAACCATCCATTCTGGATTGTTTCCTGACTTTCTAAAAGATTCTACTACTTCAAGTCTTCTTATAATTCTAACCTTTTTTTGCCCAGTACTTTGCTTAAGTTCTTCCTTTAATTCCTTTGAACCATTTTCCAAGTCAATTTCTCTAAGCAACTCTTGAATAGCTTCTGCTCCCATTCCAGCTACGAAACTTTCATCTCCATATTTATCTACAGCTTCTCTATATTCTTTTTCGTTAAGAAGCTGTTTCTTCAATAACGGAGTTTCTTTTGGGTCAATTACTATATAAGATGCAAAATATAAAACTTTTTCTAAAGCTCTTGGTGACATATCCAAAATTAATCCCATTCTTGACGGAATTCCTTTAAAGTACCAAATGTGAGATACTGGGGCAGCCAATTCTATATGCCCCATTCTTTCTCTTCTAACTTTAGCTTTTGTGACTTCAACTCCACATCTATCACAAACTATGCCTTTATATCTTACTCTTTTATATTTTCCACAATGACATTCCCAATCTTTCATTGGTCCAAAAATTCTTTCACAGAACAAACCATCTCTTTCTGGCTTTAAAGTTCTGTAGTTAATTGTTTCAGGCTTTTTAACCTCTCCTCTTGACCATTGTCTTATTTGCTCTGGAGATGCTAAGCCAATTTGTATTGCATCAAAATTATTTAATTCAAACAAGGGTAAATCCTCCCTTCAATATTAGTGTTCATCATTAAAATCATCTAGCTCTAATTCTGTCTCAAGCTCTTCAATATCGACACTCTCATCATAATCAATATCATCTATATCTTCATCTGGATTTTGATCATAACTATCATCGGCTATTGTTCCTTCTGGTTCTTGCACAATCACTTCTTCAGTACCTTCTATGTTAACTTCTAGGTTTGCCATATCTTCATCAACAAACTCTTTTAAAGTCACTTCTTCATTTTCATCATTTAAAACCTTAATATCTAAGCATAATGCTTGAAGTTCTTTAATAAGAACCTTAAATGATTCTGGAACTCCTGGTTCAGGTATATTTTCACCTTTGACTATAGCTTCATATGTCTTAACTCTACCTACAACATCATCTGATTTAACAGTCAATATTTCTTGTAATGTATGCGCCGCACCATATGCTTCTAAAGCCCAAACTTCCATTTCACCAAATCTTTGACCTCCAAATTGAGCTTTACCTCCTAATGGCTGTTGAGTAACTAGTGAATATGGGCCTGTAGATCTTGCATGTATTTTGTCATCTACCAAATGGTGAAGTTTTAATATATACATTATACCTACAGTTACTAGATTGTCAAAAGGCTCTCCTGTTCTACCATCATATAATACAGTTTTAGCATTAGCATTAAATCCAGCTTTCACTAAACATTCTGTAATTTCTTCTTGAGTAGCTCCATCAAATACCGGTGTAGCTATATGCCAACCTAAATGACTAGCTGCCCAACCTAAATGTACTTCAAGTACTTGCCCGATATTCATACGTGAAGGTACTCCAAGTGGATTTAAGCATATTTGAAGCGGTCTACCATCTGGTAAAAACGGCATATCTTCTTCTGGTAATATTCTAGAGATAACCCCTTTATTACCATGACGCCCAGCCATTTTGTCTCCTACAGATATTTTTCTTTTTTGTGCGATATAACATCTTACAAGTTCATTTACTCCAGGATTTAATTCATCCCCATTTTCCCTTGTAAAAACTTTAATATCAACTATTATTCCAGCTTCTCCATGAGGTACTCTTAACGATGTATCTCTAACTTCTCTAGCTTTTTCACCAAAGATTGCTCTTAATAATCTTTCTTCTGCAGTTAGTTCAGTTTCACCCTTAGGTGTTACTTTTCCAACTAATATATCTCCTGATCTTACTTCTGCACCAATTCTTATGATACCTCTATCATCTACATCTTTAAGAGCATCTTCACTTACATTTGGAATATCTCTTGTGATTTCTTCTGGTCCAAGCTTAGTATCTCTCGCTTCACATTCATATTCTTCTATATGCATAGATGTAAATACATCTTCTCTTACTAATTCTTCAGAAATAAGCATAGCATCTTCGTAATTATAACCTTCCCAAGTTATGAATCCCATTCTTATATTCTTACCTAGTGCAATTTCTCCTAAATCTGTAGACGGACCATCTGCAATTACTTGGTTCTTGTAAACCAATTCTCCTAAATCAACTATAGGTCTTTGGTTTATACATGTTCCAGAGTTACTTCGCTTAAACTTTAATAGTTTACATATATCAGTTCCTCCATCAGAATCTCTTTTGATTCTAATTTCACTACCTGATACATAAGTAACAACACCTGCATTTTTTGCCTTTGGCAATACACCTGAATCTACAGCTGCTTTAAACTCTATTCCTGTTCCAACAATTGGTGCTTGCGGATTTAACAACGGAACTGCTTGACGTTGCATGTTAGATCCCATAAGTGCTCTTGTAGCATCATCATTTTCAAGGAACGGAATCATAGCAGTTGCTACAGATACCATTTGTCTTGCAGATACGTCAATCAAATCAACTTCTGTTGCAGGAACAACTAAAACATCATCTAAATGCCTAACTGTAACCCTTTTTTCTATGAATTGACCATTTTCAGCCATTGGTGTTTTTGCTTGAGCAATTAAGCATTGATCTTCTTCGTCAGCTGTAAAATATCTAATTTCATCAGTAGCTCTCGAATTTTCTTTATCTACAATTCTATACGGTGTTTCAATAAAGCCATACTCATTAACCTTTGCGAAAGTAGCCAATGAATTTATTAATCCTATATTAGGACCTTCTGGTGTTTCAATCGGACACATTCTACCATAATGTGAATGGTGAACGTCTCTTACTTCGAAACCAGCTCTTTCTCTTGAAAGACCTCCTGGCCCCAATGCTGACAATCTTCTTTTATGTGTAAGTTCTGATAATGGATTAGTTTGATCCATGAATTGTGATAGCTGTGAACTACCAAAGAATTCTTTAATAGCTGCTGCTACTGGTCTTATGTTAATTAACATTTGAGGAGTTATTGCTTCTTGATCTTGAATAGTCATTCTTTCTTTAACTACTCTCTCCATTCTAGATAAACCAATTCTGAATTGATTTTGCAATAATTCACCTACAGATCTTAATCTTCTATTTCCTAGATGATCTATATCATCAACATAACCTACTCCATAAGCTAATCCTAATTCATAACTAATAGTTGCAAATATATCATCTCTTATAATATGTTTTGGAATAAGCTTATTAATATTTTTCTTTATTTCTTCTTTAATGCTTTTCTCATCTGAGAAATTATCTAATATTTCCTTTAATGTTGGATAGTGTACCATTTCTTTTATTCCTAAATCAGAAACATCAAATGAAACTTGTTTCTTCAAATCAACAAAATTATTGCTGATTACTCTAATAACTTTATCCTCTATTAATACATCAACAGATTTGATACCAGCGTTTTGAATTTGTTCAGCCATTAATCTGCTTATCTTCTGACCATTTTCAACCATAATCTCACCAGTTTGTGGATTAACAATGTCAGTAGCTGCAACTTGATTAGCAATTCTTAAATTCAACGCAAGTTTTTTATTAAATTTGTATCTACCAACTCTAGATAGATCGTATCTCTTTGCATCAAAGAACAACGTATCAATTAATGATATTGCACTATCAACAGTTGGTGGCTCACCTGGTCTTAATCTCTTATATATTTCAAGTAAAGCTTCTTCTTTTGTTTTAGTATTATCCTTTTCTATTGAAGCTCTAAATCTTTCTTCTTCTCCAAAAAAGTCTAATAACTCTTGGTCACTTCCTAATCCCATTGCTCTTGCTAAAATAGTTATTGATAATTTTCTAGTTTTATCAATTCTTACATAAATGATATCGTTAGAATCTGTTTCATATTCTAACCATGCTCCTCTATTAGGGATTACAGTTGATGAAAATAATTTCTTACCGCTCTTATCTATCGAGTAATTGTAATATACTCCCGGCGACCTTACTAACTGACTTACAATAACTCTTTCAGCACCATTAATTAAAAATGTACCTTGTTCTGTCATTAATGGGAAGTCACCCATAAACACTTCTTGTTCTTTAATTTCACCTGTTTCATTATTTTGTAATCTAATCGAAACTTTTAATGGTGCTGCATATGTTGAATCTCTTTCTTTGCATTCTTCAACGGAATACTTGATATTTTCCATATCAAGCTTGTAATCTACAAACTCAAGCACTAAATTCCCTGTGAAGTTTGTGATAGGATTAATATCATCAAATACTTCATGCAGCCCTTCTCTTAAAAACCATTCATATGAATCTAATTGTACCTCAATTAAATTCGGCATTTCAGTAACGTCATTAACTTTACCAAAACTCATTCTTGTTCTTTTTCCAACTTTGACAGGATGTACCATGAATTTTCACCCCTTGTATAAAATAAACTAAAATAGCCAAAAGCATACTTTCCCTAAGGACTTTTGCTTTCGGACAGCGTCTTTTTATAGTATAACCATTATTCACCAGGTTATACTCTTTATTTCCACTATAAACATATAATATCCCATAGTGAATAATACATTATATTATAATACCATATGCATTTTATCTCGTCAAGAAATACTATAAAAAACACTAGAAATATTATTTCATTAATTCACTTAACTATATCTTTTTTAATTTATAAAGCTATATAAAATACTCATAAACAAAAAGCATTTTATATAGCTTTATAAATGCAGCTTAAAAAAGGTGCTTAAAAAGCACCTTTTTATATTAAATAAATTACTTGATTTCTACAGTAGCTCCAACTTCAGCTATTTTAGCTTTCATGTCTTCAGCTTCTTCTTTAGACACGCCTTCTTTTAATGTCTTAGGAGCTCCATCAACTATTTCTTTAGCTTCTTTTAATCCTAATCCAGTTATTTCTCTTACTACTTTGATAACTTTAATCTTGTTATCTCCTGCACTAGCTAATATTACGTCAAATTCAGTTTTTTCTTCAGCAGCAGCTCCACCAGCTACAGCTCCACCAGCTACAACAGCAGCAGCAGCACTTACTCCAAATTCTTCTTCACAAGCCTTTACTAATTCGTTTAAGTCTAAAACGCTCATTTCTTTTATTGCTTGAATTATATCTTCTCTTGTCATTTTAATAGCACCTCCGAAATTTTTTTAAATTAATTATTGTTTTATTTTTCTGCTTATTATTCTGCAGATTCAGTTCCCTTACTATCAGCAATAGCACTTAATACACGTGCAAAGCTTGATATTGGAGACTTGATACTTCCAAGAAGTTTTGCAATAAGAACTTCTTTTGATGGTATTGATGCAAGTTGTTTAATCTTATCTGCATCATAGATTTCACCTTCTACAATACCGGCTTTTAATTCTAACTTCTTGTGATCTTTAGCAAAATCATTTAGAACTCTCGCTGCTACTGTTACATCTTCATAACCAAACGCAATAGATACAGGTCCCTCTAAATGTTCTACTATACCATCTAAGCCTAATTCTTTAGCTGCTAAAATAACCAAAGTATTTTTATATACTTTATATTCAACGCCAGCTTCTCTTAAATTTTTTCTAAGAGCAGTATCTTCTTCTACATTTAACCCTTGATACTTACTAAGAACAACAGCTTTTGATTTTTCTAATTTTTCCTTAATTTCAGCAACTTTAGCTTCTTTAAGTTCTCTGTTTTTATTCATTATTGTAGTCCACCTCCTCACAGTTTAAAACTGCTTCTTTTATCAAAAAGACCTTCCCGCAGACAGGAAGGTCTATAATACATCTATTATAATCAACCTAGGTGGGTAGTATATCGTTATGCTTTCGCACCCACTGTCTACGGGGAAAATATTCTCTTTTTTACAACATTAAGATTATACTACTTAATATCCATTAAGTCAATATTAATCTAAAGCTTTTGTAGGATTAATTTTTGCACTTGGTCCCATTGTGCTTGAAACTGATACTGATTTTAAGTATTGTCCTTTTGCAGCTGCTGGTTTTGCTTTAACTAAAGCATCCATTAATGCTGTAAAGTTTTGCTTTAACTTTTCAGTTCCAAATGATTTCTTTCCAATTGGGCAGTGAACTATAGCTGTTTTGTCAACTCTATATTCAACTTTACCAGCTTTGATTTCTTCAATCGCTTTAGCAACATCAAATGTTACTGTTCCTGATTTTGGATTTGGCATTAATCCCTTTGGTCCTAATACTCTACCAATTCTACCAACAACACCCATCATATCTGGAGTTGCAACAACAACATCATAATCAAACCAATTTTCACTTTGAATTTTTTGAACTAATTCTTCAGCTCCAACAAAATCTGCTCCTGCTTGTTGCGCTTCTGCTGCTTTATCACCTTTTGCAAATACAAGTACTCTTACTGTTTTCCCTGTTCCGTTTGGTAATACAACAGCACCTCTTACTTGTTGATCAGCATGTCTTGGATCTACACCTAATCTTACATGTAGTTCAATAGTTTCATCAAAGTTAGCCTTTGCAGTTTTTAATGTAAGGTCTAATGCTTCTACTGGATTATATAATGCACTCTTATCTATAAGCTTTGCACTTTCAATGTATTTTTTTCCCATAATTTGCCTCCTCTGTGGTATTAACGGTTTTGACCTCCCACTTATTTTTAAGAATTACTCTTCAATAGTTACGCCCATACTTCTTGCTGTTCCAGCAATCATTCTCATTGCTGATTCAACATTTGCAGCATTTAAATCTGGCATTTTAGTTTCAGCGATCTTTCTTAATTGATCCTGTGTTAATTTACCAACTTTTGTTTTGTTAGGTACTCCAGAACCACTTTCTAACCCTAATTCCTTTTTGATTAGAACTGCTGCTGGAGGAGTCTTTAGTATAAAACTAAAAGATCTATCTTGGTAAACTGTGATAACTACTGGTATTATTAAACCAGCTTGATTTGCAGTTTTTGCATTGAACTCCTTACAGAATCCCATTATGTTTACACCATGTTGACCTAAAGCTGGACCTACAGGTGGAGCTGGTGTTGCCTTACCTGCTTGAAGTTGAAGTTTAATCATTCCAGTTACTTTCTTAGCCATTTTGTTATTCCTCCTATTACTGTGGTATAACGAACTTTTAGTTCTCCCACTTAATTAAAATTAGTTATATTTAAACTAATTTTTCAACTTGATTAAAGTCTAATTCAGCAAGAGTTTCCCTGCCAAACATCTCTACTAAAGCTTTCACTTTATGTTTTTCAACAATTATCTCTTGTATTGTAGCCACTGAATCTCTTAATGGTCCTGAGATAATTCTTATGCTTTCCCCTACTTCCAAATCAATATCAACTGGCATTTCTAATACACCCATTGATTCAACTTCTTCATCAGACAGAGGAACTGGTTTAGATCCTGGACCAACAAATCCTGTCACGCCCCTAGTATTTCTAACAACGTACCAAGCTTCATCACCCATTAACATTTTCACAAGCACATATCCAGGAAACTTTTTCTTTAATGAAACTTTTTGTTTTCCATCTTTTTCTTCAACCACTTCTTCCATAGGTACTTGTATATCATGGATTAATGCTTCAAGATTTCTGTTTTCAATTGCTTTTTCTAAGTTTGCCTTAACTTTATTTTCGTATCCTGAGTATGTATGTACTACATACCATCTTGCTCTATCACTCATACTTATCAGGCAGTTTTACACCACCCTAACCTCCTTTTATTTTAATTTTAAAAACATATCAAAGAGGTTTCTGAAAATAAAATCAAACCCACCAACTAATATTGTATACATTAGCGTGAATGTTATAACTGCAATAAATGCTTTCTTTGTCTCATCTTTCGAAGGCCAAGTTATTTTCTTCTTAACCTCTACCTTAACCTCTCGGAAAAAACCAAACAAACCATTATTTTTAACAGCTTTTTCAGTCTTTGCATTATCTTTTACTGACATATCTTCACATCCTTAAATTTAATAACTATATGTCATGACTACTGCTAATTATTTTGTTTCTCTATGAAGAGTGTGCTTTTTACAGAATTTACAATACTTTTTCATTTCTAATCTATCTGGATCATTTTTTTTGTTTTTCATTGAATCATAATTTCTTTGTTTACACTCTGTGCATGCTAAAGTTATTTTTGTTCTCATGACTGCACCTCCAGTTTTTCATATATTAAATCAAGAAATTTATTTTCTTGCTTTTCCCTAATTTGCATTGTTTAAAATGTCACTTTTATAAAATATCATAGAATATTTCAATTGTCAATCATCCTTTAAATAGGACTAAGTTATAAAACTTAGCCCTATCGTGATGATTTTTAGTTCCCTATTCTACTATACTAGTAACAACTCCAGAACCTACAGTTCTTCCACCTTCTCTGATAGCGAATCTTAATCCTTCATCCATTGCGATTGGAGTGATTAATTCAACATTCATATCAATGTGATCTCCAGGCATTACCATTTCCATTCCATCTGGTAATTTGATTGATCCTGTAACATCTGTTGTTCTGAAATAGAATTGTGGTCTATATCCATCGAAGAATGGAGTATGTCTTCCACCTTCTTCTTTCTTAAGTACGTATACTTGACCTACAAATTTTGTGTGAGGGTGTACTGAATTTGGTTTTGATAATACTTGACCTCTTTCAATATCAGTTCTTTGAACTCCTCTTAATAATGCTCCAATGTTATCCCCTGCTTGCGCTTCGTCTAATAACTTTCTGAACATTTCGATTCCAGTTACTACAACCTTCTTCTTTTCTTCTGATAATCCAACGATTTCTACTTCATCTCCTACGTGAAGTATTCCAGCTTCAACTCTTCCTGTTGCAACTGTTCCTCTTCCTGTAATTGTGAATACATCTTCGATCGGCATTAAGAATGCTTTATCTGTTGCTCTTTCTGGAGTTGGGATATAGCTATCTACTGCTTCCATTAAGTCCATGATTGGCTTAATTGCTTCTTCATCTGTTGGGTTTTCTAATGCTTTTAATGCTGATCCTGTTATTACTGGAATATCGTCTCCTGGGAAGTCATATTCACTTAATAATTCTCTAACTTCCATTTCAACTAATTCTAATAATTCTGGATCATCTACCATATCTGCTTTGTTTAAGAATACTACGATATATTGGATACCTACTCTTGATCCAAGTAAGATATGTTCTCTTGTTTGTGGCATTGGACCATCTGCTGCTGATACAACTAAGATAGCTCCATCCATTTGTGCTGCTCCTGTGATCATGTTCTTAACATAGTCAGCATGTCCTGGACAGTCAACGTGAGCATAGTGTCTGTTTTCTGTTTGGTATTCAACGTGTGCTGTATTGATTGTGATTCCTCTTTCTTTTTCTTCTGGAGCCTTATCAATATCTGCATAGTTAAATGCTTCTGCAAATCCTTTGTTTGCTAATACTGTTGTTATTGCTGCTGTTAATGTTGTCTTACCATGGTCTACGTGACCTATTGTTCCAATATTAACGTGTGGCTTACTTCTTTCATACTTTGCTTTTGCCATTGTAATTTTCCTCCCTTAATTATCATGTGATAAACTTAGCCTAGTGTTTTTTATTTTTATTGTTTGGAGCTCACAATCGGGATTGAACCGACGACCTCCACCTTACCAAGGTGACGCTCTACCGACTGAGCTATGTGAGCGTTCAAAATTGCTATATTCTGTGATATACCAATTATAAAGTTTACTATTTTTCTTTATATTTGTCAATATAAATTCTCACTTTAAATCCAAGCATTTTTCTAATTTTCTCTTTACTCTTTGCAACGCATTATCAATAGATTTTGAATGTCTTTCTAAGTTACTTGCAATTTCTTGATATGATTTACCATCTAAATACGATGTAAGAACTTCTAACTCCAAATCAGAAAGCACCTTTGATATTTTTTCTTCAATATAATCCATTTGTTCCTTACTTATCATTAATTCTTCAGGATCTGAAATTTTTAATCCTACTAATACGTCTAAAAGAGTTCTTTCAGATTCTTCTTCATATATTGGTTTATTTAATGACACATAAGTATTTAATGGAATATGTTTTTGTCTTGTAGCTGTTTTTATTGCAGTTATAATTTGTCTAACCACACATATTTCTGCAAAAGCCTTAAATGATGTTGACTTTTCTGGATTGAAGTCTCTAATAGCCTTATATAAACCTATCATTCCTTCTTGATAAATATCCTCTTTGTCTGCTCCAATTAAAAAATATGCTTTAGCCTTTGATTTTACAAAGTTCTCATATTTTGAAATCAAATATTCTTGAGCTCTATTGTCCCCATTTTTAGCTTTCACGACTATTTCTTCATCTAGCTTATCTTTAAAATCTAAAAAACCTTCCAATTGCGTATTCTCAACTCTCTTCTGCATTAAACTCACCAATCATTTAAACAATTATACCCCAGTTAATTTAAGTTAGTCAACTGAATTTACTTGCCTCTTCTAATTTGTTCTAATATTTCTGCTGTTCTTTCATCTATATTATCGCTTATACTATTTCTATGTTGATTTTTATTTTTGTCAGCTTTTATTTTTATAGATTTTTCTACCTTAAGCACCTCGTTGTAAAATTCTAGGGATGACATTCTAACTGCACCTCGCTGAAAAACAATTTGCTGTTCTAGATTATCCGATGTAACAACAACAATCTCATGCTTTCTTCCCAGAACGTTAACTTTTTTCTCAATATAATTATCTGCTGTTTCTCCATCCTTGGTAAAGACTACAGAAATATTTTTATTTACTTCTTCTTTTTTTTCAAGACTCCCTATGACCTTATGAGCATCAAAAACTAAAATTATCTTACAAGCCTTAAAAACTCCATAATTATGTAATTTATCAATTAGAATTTGTCTTGCAGCTTCAAAACTAAAATCTTTGGTTTGCTTTAAGTTTGGCCAACTGTTTATAACATTATACCCATCTACAAAAATAGTTTTCACGATATACCTCTTTCTATTTTAATCGTCCCTTTAAAACCTCATACATAATTATACCACCAGCTACAGATGCATTTAAAGAATTAATCTTACCTACCATCGGTATTTTTATTAATTTATCGCATTTTTGGACTGTTAACTTAGAAATTCCTCTTCCTTCATTTCCAATTATAACTGCACAAGGACCACTAAAATCTACTTGATAACTATATTCATCAGCTCGTATATCCGCACCATAAACCCAAATACCTTTTTCTTTCAATTCTTCTATTACTGTATTTATGTTAGTAACCTTAGCTATTTTGACATGTTCTATTGCACCTACTGATGACTTATAAACCGTTGTACTAACAGATGCACTTCTTCTTTTTGGAATAATAATCCCATGAACTCCGAATAATTCTGCTGTTCTTACTATTGAGCCTAAATTATGTGGATCTTCAATTTCATCTAATATTACAATAAATGGGCTTTCTCCCTTTTCTTTTGCAAATGCTAGAATATCTGATACTTCAGAATACCTGTATGGTGTTATTTTAGCTATCACTCCTTGATGAGCCTCTCCTTCACACATAGAATCAAGTTTTCTTTTATCAACTTCTTTAATTAAAATTCTCTTCTCTTTTGCTAAACTAACAATTGTTTTTATAGATCCCTCTAATTTACTATTTGATATGTATAAGGTTTCAATTGTTCTTTCACCTTTTAAAGTTTCTATAACAGCATTTCTTCCAATAACTATATCTTCTCTTTCTTGAATTTCATTCCTTGCTTCTTTTCTATCCTTGTTCTTTATTTTAGTAAAATCATTATTCTTCAATTCAGATTTACCTTTATTTTTTTCAAATTTATCAAACTTGCCTTTTGCATTCATTTCCTTAGTTTTTCCTTCCATATGCACCCATCCTTTTTTCTAAAATATAGAAATCATTTTATTATGTTAATACATTGATTAAATATCTCTTTCAATCGTTCTCTATTTCCTATTAAGTATAAATATCCTACTAATGCCTCAAATCCTGTAGCCATTCTATAGTCTCTTACATCTGCATTCTTAGGAACTGTTTGTGACTTTGCATTTCTTCCTCTTTTATAAATCCCTTCTTCTTCTTCATCTAAATCTTTTTCAATTTCATGCATTATATCTGCTTGACTTTTAGCCTTAACATATTTTATTGCATTAATATGAATTTTATTAGCTGATAATGCTGAATTCTTTGTCAAAATATAATTCCTAATAAATATTTCATATACGCCATCCCCTATTAATGCTAATTGAAGTGGATTTAATAGTCTTGCCTCCTCTTTTGAAAATTCCTTCATTCTTAAATCATCTAACATTTTAATTCTCCTTTTAAATAAGGGCTGCAAAATTGCAACCCTTTCTTTAATTAATCAATCTTTTTCCATCTAACACCTTGTGGTGTATCCTCTAAAATTATATTTCTGCTCTTTAAATCATCCCTTATTTTATCTGCCAAAGCAAAGTCTCTGTCTTTTCTTGCTTGTTGCCTTCTATCAATAAGTTCTTGAATTTCAGCTTCTAAATCCTTTTTCATATATGTCTGAAGAATCCCTAATGGCTTCCCAAGTTCTCTTACTAATTTATCTGCCTCTTCACATAATTCAGCTGAAGAATTTATATTTACATTGTTATTTATATCTTTAGCTAAATCAAATAATACTGAAATTGCATCTGCTGTATTAAAATCATCATCCATTTTCTCTATAAACTTTTCTCTATATTTTGATAGTGATTTTAAATAATCATCTTCCCCATTATCCATAGTCTTTTTACTAACTTCATCCTTTAAATTCTCAAGATTATTTATACAGTTATATAACCTTTCTATTGATGCTTTAGCAGAATCTAAAAGTTCTTTTGTAAAGTTTATTTGAATTCTATAATGTCCTGATAACATTAAAAATCTTATTGCATCCGCATCATATTCTTGAAGAATCTCTCTTGCTGTAAAAAAATTATTTAGTGATTTTGACATTTTTTTATTATCAACATTAACAAATGCAGCATGTAACCAATAATTTGCAAATTTCTTTCCTGTTACAGCTTCACTTTGTGCTATTTCATTTTCATGATGTGGGAATTTCAAATCCATACCACCTGCATGAATGTCAATAGTGTCCCCCAATAGTTTCTTTGCCATACAAGAACATTCTATATGCCATCCCGGTCTTCCTAATCCCCATGGACTTTCCCATGCAGGTTCACCTGGTTTTTGTGCTTTCCATATAGCAAAATCCATTGGGTCTTTTTTTCGTTCATCAACAGAAATCCTTGCTCCAGCTTGTAGATCTTCCAAATTTTGACCAGCCAATTGTCCATAGTTACTGAATTTTTTTGTGCTATAATATACATCTCCATCTACTTCATACGCAAAATCTGCTGCAATTAGTTCTTCAACAAATTTTATTATGTCTTTGATGTACTCCGTTGCTCTAGGATTAACACTAGCTCTTTCAATATTTAAAGCATCTGCATCTTGGTAGTACTCATTTATATATTTATCCCCTAGTTCTTTTACTGTAATTCCTTCATCATTTGCCTTATTAATCATCTTATCATCTATGTCAGTAAAATTCTGAATAAACTCAACCTTGTATCCTCTGTATTCCAAGTATCTTCTAATTGTATCAAATACTATAAATGTCCTCCCATTACCAATATGAAAGAAATTATATACAGTAGGCCCACACACGTACATCTTAACTTCACCTGGGATAATCGGTATAAACTCTTCTTTTTGCTTAGTTAAAGTATTATAGACCTTCATTAACTCTCCTCCTAAAAATTTATTTTAACTTTATATTATTTTTATCAAACTCAGTTTTTATTATATTACAAACATCTTTTATTTTCATCACTTCCATTTCACCATTTCTAAGTTTAAATTCTATTTCTCCATCGCCAATTTTCTTACCAACAGTTACTCTCATCGGTATTCCCATTAACTCTGAATCCTTAAATTTCACTCCCGCTCTTTCATTTCTATCATCTAAAAGTACTTCTATACCCATATTTACTAGATCTTCATAAATATTCTTAGCTACTTCAACTTGCTCTTCCTCCTTAATATTTACAGGAATAACTGAAACATGATATGGAGCAACGGATAATGGCCAAATTATACCATTCTCATCATGATGTTGTTCAATGATTGACGCCATTGTTCTAGTAACACCAATACCATAGCACCCCATAATAAATGGTTTTTCTTTCCCATCCTCATCTATGAAATTAGCATTCATAGCTTCTGAATATTTTGTTCCAAGCTTAAATATATGCCCAACTTCAGTTCCTCTTGCAATAGTAACTATTCCACCACAAACAGGACATTTTTGGCCTTCAACAACTTTTCTAAAGTCACCAACTATTCCTTCAAAATCCCTTCCATAATTTACATTTTTCAAGTGATATCCTGTTTCATTAGCTCCAGAAATAAAATTGTACATATTTTTAACTTCTTCATCTACTAACACAATATCAGCTTTTATTCCGACAGGTCCAGCGAATCCAATATCACAACCAGCTGCATTTATATATTCTTCATGAGATGCCATCTCCATGTCTCCTGAAGCATCAACAGCATTAGCTACTTTAACTTCATTAACTTCTCGGTCTCCCCTTACAAATACAGCAATAATTTTTTCGTCAACTTTATATAATAAAGTTTTAACTGTTTTTATTGAAGATACATTTAAAAATGCTGATACTTCTTCTATTCCTCTACTATTAGGAGTAGCGATTTTTTCTATTTCCATCAATTCTTGCTTTTCCTCTTTTTCAGCAGGAGAAGATGCTTTTTCAATATTAGCTGCATAGTCACATTCAGTACAGAATACTACATCATCTTCTCCAACTTCTGATTTAACCATAAATTCTGCTGAGTTTGATCCGCCTATTGCTCCAGAATCTGCTGCAACACATTTAGCATCTAAACCGCATCTATTAAATATTTTAACATATGCGTCATGCATCTTGTCATAAACAAAATCTAATCCTTGTTGATCTTTATCGAAGCTATATGCATCCTTCATTACGAATTCCCTTGATCTCATAACACCAAATCTTGGTCTGCGTTCATCTCTATATTTAGTTTGAATTTGGTATAAATTTAGTGGTAATTGCTTATAAGACTTAATTTCATTTCTAGCAATATCTGTGAATACTTCTTCATGGGTTGGTCCTAAACAAAAATCTCTTTCCCCTCTATCTTTCAATCTGAACATTTCTGCTCCATAAGCATCCCATCTACCTGACTCCTGCCATAATTCTGCTGGAATCATGGCTGAAGCCAAAAATTCTTGTGCCCCTGTTGCATTCATTTCTTCCCTTACTATATCTTCTATTTTTTTTAATACTCTTAATCCAAGTGGCATATAATTATATACACCTGCTGCCATTTTTCTTATCATCCCTGCTCTCAGCATCAATTTATGACTATCAATCTCTGCTTCTGCTGGCACTTCCCTCAATGTAGATATTAACATATTAGACATTTTCATTTGAACATTTCCTCCTAAAAATTCACTTTATTAATCGCTTGTAAAACTATCATTTAATTTATAATTTCCCAAAATAAAAAAGTCCGCCTAATAAATATATTAGGGCGAACTTATCATCGCGGTACCACCTAAATTTGTTCTCTAATAATGATAACGGTATTAAACCGATAGTTTTTATCTATGCTCAAAAGCTGGTTCGAAGCTCTGCTTAAAAGTCTTTCAGCCTACGGACTTTTTCTCTTATAAAAAATGACTTCTACTATTCTTCATCATCGCTTTATAAACTTAATTTAATTTTAATTTATTATAACTTCTCAGATTTTGCCTGTCAATACACACTAATTATACCATTCTCGCAAAATGCTTTGCAAAAACTAAATCTTCTGGAGTTGTTATTTTTATATTGGTATAATCACCTTCATATATATATACTTTGTTTCCAAAATTCTCTACCACAGCAGTATCATCAGTAACTACTATTTTACTTTTTTTAACCTTTTTATGGCATTCATATATTAGATTAAAGTCAAAGGCTTGAGGAGTTTGAATTGCAACAAGACTATCTCTTTCTAAGGTATTTACTGAAAAATTCTTTTCATCTCTAATTTTAATTGTATCTTTAGGTTTAACACCTGGAGCTGCCGCTCCATAAATTTTAGTATATTTAATAGCATCATTTATGACTCTTTGTGAAACAAATGGTCGAGCGCCATCATGTATTAAAACTATATCCGATCCATTTAATTGATCTAAAGCATTATATACCGAATCTTGCCTCTCCTTACCACCAACAACAATTTTATGAATTATGAGCCCATATTTGTCCAAAACTTCATTCTTACAATACTCTTTTTCATCTTCAGGAACTACCAAAACAATTTTATCAATATATTTATTATCTATGAATTGTTTTAATGTATAATAAAGAATTGGCTTTCCTTCCAATTCAATATATTGCTTGCTTTTAGAGCATCCCATTCTCTTGCCTCTTCCACCTGCTAATACAATTGCGCTAACCATCCTGAAAAATCTCCTTAATTTTAATTCTCTTTAGGTTTTGCAAAAATCATTCTTCCTGCTGCCGTTTGAAGAACTGAAGTAACCATAACATCGGTTGTTTGTCCTATATATTTTCTTCCTCCCTCAACAACAATCATAGTTCCATCTTCTAAATACGCAACCCCTTGGCTTGACTCTTTACCATCCTTAACGATATCAATCCTCATTTCTTCCCCAGGAAGAACTACTGGTTTTATTGCATTTGATAATTCATTTATATTTAATACTGGAACACCTTGAAATTCAGCTACCTTATTTAAATTATAATCATTAGTTATAACTTTTCCATCCATCTTTTGCGCTAATTTTAATAATTTTGCATCTACTTCAGCAATCTTAGGGAAATCATCATCCACAATTTGAGTTTCAATTGATAATTCTTTTTGTATTTTATTTAGTATATCTAAGCCTCTTCTTCCCCTGTTTCTTTTCAATGAATCAGAAGAATCAGAAATATGTCTCAACTCATCTAACACAAAATTAGGTATCACCAATGGACCCTCAATAAATCCAGTTTCACAAATATCAAATATTCTCCCATCAATTATAACTGATGTATCTAATACTTTTGGTATTCCTTTTATAGAATCTTTACCTGTTTCCTTAGCTTTCTTTTCTTTAATTGCAGGTTTCTTAAAATTAAGAAGAAGTGCAGTTATATCATCTTTCTTTTTAATCATTATTTCTGCACCTATCACAGCTGCTAATACATTTAATAAAATCAATATAATAGGTCCTAATTTAGGCACACTGTTTATTGGTTCTGCAATAAAAGTCATAAGGATCAAAGCAATAACTGCTCCAAAAGTTCCATATAATATCTCTGTTATGCTCATTTTCTGCATACTCTTTTCAATATACTCAATTAAATTAGCAATTCCTTTATATATAGTAGGTGAAAAAATATAAAATATAAGTCCAAAAAGAAAAGATATAACAATTACGAATATAACCATCCCTACAGTACTTGAAAGATAGCTTAAACTCTCAATTTGTGGTATCGTTAATAATAGTTCCGATATAAAGTATCCTATTATAATTCCAATTATAAAAAAAATACCTCTTACTAATTTCTTTAACACATGTTTCACCTCCTTCTAATCATTTACACATTTGTGATATTTTAATCACTTTATATATATTATCTCAACAATATTAATTATAACATATATTATCCTATATCTAAAATGAATAAATTATTAAGTTTACGAAGTAATCTCCTATAAAAAGAGACTGACCTAAAGCATAGCTGTAATAAATTAAAATATATAGATTCATTTATTAACCAACTTTCATTTTAAGACAGTTCTATTCTAGACTATATTTCTTTTTTTAATAATACTTGTTCCTTTATTCGTTTCAATCCATCCTTGATTGCAGTAGCTCTAGCTTCTCCGATTCCCTCAACATTGTCTAGTTCATTAATATCAGCATCTATTATATTACTAAGTTCTTTAAATTCCTTAATTAAGTTATCTATAACATTAGATGGTATCCTTGGAACTTTGCTTAACACCCTGTATCCCTTTGGAGATATTAATGTATCCATCAGTGGAACTGCACTATACCCCAATGCTCGTGAAATTGCATCTAAATCTAACAATTCTGACGAATTTAGTTTTTGAATATGTTCATATACCTCATTATATTGTAATGCATCCTTACAATAATCTCTAATTAGTAATATTCCATCTCTCTCTATATGCTTCACTAACTCATTAAGTTGCATAGATATTAATCGTCCTTCATTTCCAAGTTCTAATATATACATATTAATTTCTTCAACTATTCTCATTACCATTTCAGTTCTTTGAACAGCTGTAACTACATCAAAAAGAGTTGTTAAGTCCTGAAATTCTAGTAAATTTAAATTATTTACAACTCTTTCAAGTACAGAAACATACTTTTCTAATGTTTGAAGTGCTTGATTAGCTTTACCTAAAATCACACTACTCTCTCTCAAAACGTACTTTATATCACCTTTGTACATAGTTATTATATTTCTCCTTTGAGAAATTGCAATAACTACATTATTAGTTTGTTTAGCTACCCTATGAGCTGTCCTATGCCTAGTACCAGTTTCATATGTTGGTATGGAAGAATCCGGAATTAATTGAGCATTGGCACATACAATTCTTTTTAAATCAGCAGAAATTACAATTGCACCATCCATTTTAGCTAACTCATATGCATATGAAGGAGTATATTCTGAATTGATATAAAAACCTCCATCAACTAATTTCATAATTTCTTCATCATCACCAATTACTAATAAACCACCTGTTTTTGCCCTTAATATATTTTCAAGTCCTTCCCTTAGTTGAGTGCCTGGGCACATTATTTTTAATACATTCTTTATTCCTATTCCCTTTTCTATTCTCATACACTCACCCATTTTCATAAAAAATTATTATCTCTCGTTAACAAAACTCTCATTCTAAAACTATTTTTCACTTAGAAATATTAATACTAAAATATAAATCTCTTAGACTATAATACTATAATAACTATAATCTCTCAATGATATTTGATGAAATTAAATTATAATAAATTATTTTGTAGAAAAATGTTTTTATCTTCTAAATACAAATTTTATTTTTTTAATATTATATTAACAATTGTACACATGTTTTATTACATCTATCAATGTTTTTAGCTCGAATATTTGTATTTTTTTAAAATTATTGGTTTTTGTAAATGAATCATAAGCCACATAAACCTTTTTGAATCCCATTCTCTCAATTTCTTTAATCCGACTTTCTAAGGATGGTACTTTTTTAAGTTCTCCAGTTAATCCTACATCAGCAATAAAAGCAATATTCGATTCTATCCCTTGTTGTTTCACTGATGAAACTATACTCATTATTACAGCTAAATTTATACCTTGCTCTCTTATCTTTATACCACCTGTAGTTTTTATGATAACATTTTTATCATATAAATTTATATTACCTCGCTGTTCTAAAATAGATATTAATGTATTTAACTTATCTTTACCTAATGTTTCACCTATTCTAGTTGGATATGGAGTAAAACTCTTAGATACTAAACTCTCTATCTCTGTTATAATACATCTTGTCCCTTCCTTGATGACAGTCAATGCACTCCCTGATACTACTTCACCTTCTTCACGTTTTGTCATGAAAAATTCTGATGGATTATCTATTGAAACAATTCCTTCCTCTCGCATTTGAAAGAATCCATTTTCAATTCCACCGAATCTATTCTTTGAACTTACAAGTACACGTAATTCTTCATCATTATCATCCTCTATAATAAGAACAGTATCCACTAAATGTTCTAATGCTCGTAACCCAGCTAATTCATCATTTTTTGTCATTTGTCCTACTATAATAACAGCTCTAGGCCTCTTCTCATTTTTTGCAACATGAAGCAACGCATTAGCACATTCCATTGTTTGAGTTGGAGATCCTGCTCTTGCTGGTAATGATGCTTCCATGGTGAATGTTTGGATACTATCTATAATTACCATATCAGGATCTATTTCTTCCACAGCATCTAGTACATTATCAAGATTATTTTCTTGTAATACCCATATATTTTCATGAATTTTATCAAGAATTCTATCTGCTCTATTTTTTATCTGACTATCACTTTCTTCTCCAGATGCATAAATTACTTTATATCCTTCTTTAGCAATGCAATTTGAAATTTGTAAAAGCAGTGTTGATTTTCCTGCTCCTGGTCTAGCTGTTATAATAGAAATTGAATCCTTAACAATTCCTCCACCCATTACACGATCAAATTCATTTATACCTGTAACTATCCTATTACTCTTACTAGATACTACCTCATAAAGCTTCTTTATACTTTTTTTAGATGTTTGGCGTGTTCTAGAATCTGTATTTTTAAGTTCAACTGTAATTTCCTCCAGTGTATTCCAACTGCTACATGTTGGACATTTCCCCAACCACTTTATACTCTCAAAACCACAATTTGAACACCTATATAATGTTTTCTTTTTCATATAATGTCTCCTTTTTTATTCACTCCTATAAATATCTTTATGCTACCTAAATAAATTTCTTTTAATTAAAATGGACCATTTCAGTCTATGATAAATTTCATTCTTGAAACAGTCCATCAATTACAGATTAGCTTCTATTCATCTCCAAATCATTTTTAACAGATTTTCTAAAAACAAGTTTATTTTCTAATTGACTTACGCTAACTCTATCTCCAATTCGTATATTTCCTTGTAAAATTTCTTCACTTAGCTTATCTTCTACTTCTTTAATAATAAGTCTTCTTAAAGGTCTTGCTCCATAATCCAAATCAATTCCTTTATTTAACAAAAACTTCTTGCTATTATCCTCAAAATTTAGATAGATATCCCTACTTTCAAGTCTTTCCTTGATTGATGCAAGCATCAAATCAATAATTTGATTTAAATCATCATCACTTAGCTTATGGAATACTATAGTATCATCTATTCTATTCAAGAATTCAGGTCTAAATTTTTGTTTTAATTCCCCTAATATGTTTTCCTTCATTTTCTCATATTCAGTTTCTTCATTATTATTTGAATTACTACTGAACCCTATGCTTTTTTGTTTTTTAATTTGATGAGCTCCAACATTTGAGGTCATTATAATTATTGTATTCTTAAAATTAACAACCTTTCCTTTACCATCTGTGAGTCTTCCATCTTCCATAATTTGAAGCAATATATTAAATACTTCTGGATTAGCTTTTTCAATTTCATCCAAGAGAACTATTGAATATGGTTTTCTCCTAACAGCTTCTGTAAGTTGGCCACCTTCTTCATACCCTACATATCCTGGAGGAGAACCTATTAATCTTGCAACAGAATGGCTTTCCATATATTCTGACATATCTACTCTTATAATACTATTTTCATCACCAAACATAGCTTCTGCAAGTGCCTTAGATAGTTCAGTTTTTCCTACTCCTGTTGGTCCTAAAAATATGAAACTTCCAATTGGTCTATTTGGATCCTTTATGCCAACTCTTGCTCTTCTTACAGCTCTCGCTATAGATTTTACAGCTTCATTTTGACCTATAACTCTTTTGTGTAGTATGTTTTCTAAATTTAATAATCTTTCGCTTTCTGACTCTGTTAATTTCCTTATTGGTATTTTTGTCCAAGATGCTACTACGCTTGCTATTTTTTCTGCATCCACAACTAGTGTCTTAATTGAATTTTGTGTGTCCCAATTATTCTTCATATTGTTTAGCTGATCTTTTAACTCTCTCTCTTTATCTCTTAAACTAGCTGCTCTTTCAAAATCTTGTACCCTAATAGCATCTTCCTTTTCCTTGCCTATATTTTCAATTCTTTCCTCTAAATCTTTTAGGTCTGGTGGTGCTGTCAAACTTTGTATTCTTACTTTTGCAGCCCCTTCATCTATTAAATCAATAGCTTTATCTGGCATAAATCTATCTGTTATATATCTATCTGACAAGTTAACAGCTGCTTCTAGAGCCTCATCTGTAATTTCAACCCTATGGTGTGCTTCATATTTATCTCTTAAGCCTTTTAATATCTCTAAAGTTTCTTCTTTTGAAGGTTCCCCTACTACTATAGGTTGGAATCTTCTCTCTAATGCAGAATCCTTTTCAATATATTTTCTATACTCATCTATAGTAGTTGCTCCAATACATTGAATCTCTCCTCTAGCCAAAGCTGGCTTAAGTATATTTGATGCATCAATAGCGCCTTCGGCACCTCCAGCACCAATTATAGTATGAATCTCGTCAATAAAAATAATTATGTCTTTATCTTTGATAATTTCCTCCATTGTCTTTTTTAGTCTTTCCTCAAATTCTCCTCTATACTTTGCTCCTGCAATCATTGACGTTAAGTCCAAAGAAATAACTCTCTTACTTCTTAGTATTTCGGGAATATTTCCTTCAACAATTCTTTGAGCCAATCCTTCTACTACCGCTGTCTTACCAACTCCTGGTTCCCCAATTAAACATGGATTATTTTTAATCCTTCTACAAAGAATTTCTAATAACCTTTGAGTTTCATTATCTCTTCCTATAACAGGATCCAATCCTTGTTCTTTTGATAATGCTGTTAGATCTCTTCCATACTTATCAAGCATAGGAGTATCTGCCTTCTTATTTTCCATCGTATTTTTATCACTAACTTTATCTTCATAATTTCCTGATAAAAATGCAAGTAACTCCTCACTTATAATAGCAAAATTAAGATTTAAACTTTTTAGAATTGTATAAGCCATCCCCTCTTCTTGATTAAGTAACGCCAACAAAATGTGTTCTGGACTGACATATTTATGATTTAATTTTTTAGCTGCTGCAAAACTTTCATCAACCAATCTTTTTGTTCTTGGTGTTAGTAATATATTATCATCTGTTTTTTTAATATCACCATATCCTAAATATCTATGTATCATTGCTCTAATCTTTTCACTATCAATGCCATGTTTATTTAGTAATTTTGCAGAATATCCATCTTCTTTTAATATTCCGAGCAGCATATGTTCTGTCCCAACATATCCGTGCTTAAATTTTTCAGATTCATTTTCAGCTTCTAAAATTACAGCTTGAGCCCTTTCTGTTAATTTATTATATTCCATATAACTTACCTCCTATCTTTCATCAGGCTAATACTTCTTTTATAAAATTTGCTCTTTCATGCTTACTTTCTTTTTCATCTAAAACTTTTCCAAAGTAATTTTGCAGTGCTGAATCACTTACATGTGTGAATAAGTTATCTAATTTATTTTTATTCATGTTTAAAAGCTCTAATTCTGCTCCCAATCTAACATTAGATAATAAATCTATAGTTTCTTTAAAGTCTAGAAGAATTGCATTCTTTAATATTCCATAAGCTCTAAATACTCTATCTTCTAGCTCATATCTGCATTTACTAAGTAGTATCTCTCTAAATTTATTTTCTTCTGTAATTACACTAAGAACGGCTTCTTTTAATTTTCGTATGATATTTTCTTCTGTCAATCCTAATGATACCTTATTTGCTATTCTATATAGATTTCCATGCACCTTATTTCCATCCAAATAAACACCCTTTATTATCATCCCACTTTCATTAAGATTTTTTGAGATATTTTTAATTTCCTCACTCATTGTAATTGCTGGTAAATGCAATATCACAGAAGCCTTCATTCCCGTACCAACATTCTCTGGTGAAGCTGTTAAATATCCTAAATTTTCATCAAACGCATATTCAAAATTCTTTTCTAACTTATCATCAATGATTGATGCTCTGCTAAAAGCTTCGTCTAAATTTAATCCTCCACTAATACATTGAATACCTATATGATCCTTCTCATTTATCATAATACTAACATCTTCATTTTTATTAACAATAAATGCACCCTTATCAAAATTTTTTAATAGTTCTTCACTAATTAAATTCCTATCTAAATATTGTTTACTGAAATCATTTTTTGTATTCCAAATTTCATGCATTGTAATTTCTTCATCTATAAATTCATTTTTAAGTGTGTTATATATTATTTTACTGTTCTCTCTCCCTTTAATGTAATTCAACTTATTCGGGAATGGTAAATCATTAATATTTCTAGCAAGTAATACTTTACTACTTAATACTATTCCTATTTGTCCATCTTCATAATTAATCATTCCATTCACCTTCCTTTACATTAAATTCATGTTTTAGTCCATTTTCTAATATATATAACTCCAACTTTTTGATTTCATCCCTTATGATAGCAGCTCTTTCGTATTCTTCCGTCAATATTAATTGCTGCATTTCCTCCTTTAATCCTTTAAGTCTTTGTCTTTGAACTAATTCTTTCCCCTTAATTTTAGGAATTTTTCCTATGTGCTTTATCCCTAATTGCAAACTCTTTATTCGTGGTTCAAGAACAACCTGAAAATCCTTGTAACAATTTGCGCATCCTAACTTTCCTGACTTTTTAAATTCATCATAAGTTAATCCACAATTTGAACAAACAGTTTCTTTTATTTTATTACTATCTACATCACTTTTATTCATATCTGCATTAGATAATATTTCTGTAATCATTCCTTGTAGTGGCAAATTGATATTTTTTAATATAGGATTAAAAAATGGAACATTTGCTATGTCTTTTGCACAATTCTCACATAACCACACTTCTTGTTTTTGTCCATTCATTATAGTAACTAAATTTATTTTCGCCTCATTTTTCCTACATTTTTCACACAACATATATATCCCCACCTTTAAGATAAAATTATCATAATCATTCCTTTTAAAATATCGGCTCTTATTTTATTTTTATTATCTGCTGAAGTTAAACTTCTATCATTTACTGCTATTTTCATTATCTCGCATTCTCTTTTTTCAATAATGCCAGATTCTAATAAGTGATTGACCAATGCATTTGCATTGTGATATGTTATTGTATCTCCTATACTTTGATTTATCAATTCTTCTCTTTTGTTTAAATCGTCATATTCCAATTGTTTTATCGCAATATGACCGCCTCCACCCCTCTTACTTTCTATTAAATATCCTCTTTCGTAAGTAAATCTAGTTGTTAGTACATAGTTTATTTGAGATGGTGCACATCTAAATTGATCTGCCAATTCATTTCTTTGTATAAAAACCACATTATTTGCATTTTCATTAAACATTTGTTTTATAAATTCTTCTATTATATCTGAAAGTCTTGCCATAAAATCACCTACTTAAACCTTAATAATATTTTTGTTTTTGACTTACTTTGACTTTGTGATAATTATTATACTATATTTATTTTATTTTTAAAAGTGTAAATACACATTATTGATTATTTCTATTTTTATGTGTTAATACTATACAATATACCAAAATTTGTAGGGGGTGGTTTTATGCAAATAACTTGGTATGGACATTCTTGCTTTCTAATAAAAACATCTATTGGAAAACGAATTTTAATCGATCCATTTGATAATAACCTTGGATATGAAAATGTTTTTCCAAAATGTGATTTAATCACATTTAGTCATAATCATTTTGATACTTCATATTTAAATACTACAAACAATACAACTAAATTAATTAATCAAACCGGAATCTTTGATATGAATTATATTAAAATAGAAGGGTTTAACTCATTTCATGATAAGTGTAATGGGCACAAAAGAGGTTCTAATATTATTTATATATTTAAAGAAGATAAATATACCCTCTGTCATTTAGGTCATTTGGGTCATATCCCATCTTCATCTATATTAGAAAATTTAAAAAATATTGATATTTTGCTTATCCCAATTGATGGTAACTTTACTCTAAATGGTTTTGAAGCAACAAAACTCTGCAAACTGATTTCACCTAAATATATAATTCCAATGAATTATAAAACCAATAAGACTTCTTTAAATTTAGATGATCCTAAAAATTTTATTTTATCTCAAAAATATGTGAAAAAAATTAATTCCAATATTTTAGACACTTCAAATTTAAATCCTAATTACGAACCAGAATGTATTTTATTAAAATGCCCATAAAAGCAATTTTAAAACTTTATATAAATTATAAAAATAAAAAAGATCGTCTAAAAAGACGATCTTTTTTTATTACTCTTGGTTTGGAGCTCCTACTGGGCAAACATTAGCACAGTTTCCACAATCAATACAAGTATCTGCATCGATAACGAATTGAGTATCCCCTTGAGTTATAGCACTAACTGGACATTCTCCAGCACATGCTCCACAACTAACGCATGAATCATTAATAACAAATGCCATCTAGAACACCTCCTAATAAATTGTGGCGATTAACCTCTTACATTTTATCATGTATTCTAATCTTTTTAAAGCATTTTATATCAGATACAAATTTATTTTTTCTCATATATAATAATATTTAAATTATATAATAATATATCCCAAGTCTTCTATTGAATTTATAACTTTTTCAAATGCCAAAAAACTATCATTATATATTACTGTTACTTCTTTCTTTGATAATGATATTTCTGTAGCTATCACACCTGAATTATTAACAATTATTTCTTGAATTACCTTAGCATCTTTATTTGATTCCATATTACAAATCTTAATAACAGATTTCATAGAAATTCCTCCTACTTTTCATTAATAAGATTTTTTAATAGTGTTTTATCTTCTTCTGATTCAACTACTAGTTTTATATTATTTTCATCAATTGTATCTTCATATTTTCCTGAAATAAGTTCTACATCTGTTATCTTAATTTCTTCAACTACTTCTTCGTCACCTTTTTTAATTTTAACTTTTACTATTTCTTTAACTATCGAATTGCCTATAACTTCGCCATTCCCAAATTCAGTTTTAACTATAGATCCCACCTTAGGCAATTTCTTTCTTATATTTTCATATGTAGTTTGCTCATAATTTAAGCAGCACATTAACCTTCCACATATCCCTGATATCTTAGTAGGATTTAAAGAAAGGTTCTGTTCTTTTGCCATTTTAATAGAAACAGATGCAAAATCCCCTAAAAATGTTGAGCAGCACATTGATCTTCCGCATGGTCCAAGTCCACCAATCATTTTAGCCTCATCTCTTACACCAATTTGCCTTAATTCTATTCTAGTTTTGAATATTGTAGCTAAATCTTTAACCAATTCTCTAAAATCAACTCTACCATCAGCCGTAAAATAAAATATAACCTTATGATTATCAAATGTATATTCAACATCAATTAATTTCATATCTAACTGATGTTCTTGAATTTTTCCTAAACATATTTCCAACGCTTCTTTTTCTTTATCTTTATTTTCTCTATGTTTTTTTATATCATTTTCATCCGCAATTCTTATAACATTCTTTAATGGTGATACTATATCTTCTTCGTTTATATCTTTAATTCCTATAACACATTCGCCAAATTCTATTCCTCTAGCTGTTTCTACTATCACATAGTCACCTTTATTAATCTTGAGTTCTGATGGACTAAAATAATAGATTTTTCCTGCCTTTTTAAACCTTACTCCTATAACTTTTATCATCAATTATACCTCCGCAAATCCCATAAGCAAAACACTTATGGTCATTGAATAGTTTGTGTTACTATTAAAATTTATTCTAGCTTCTGTTATGTATTCTAACATATTATTTAACTTTTTATAAGATATTCTCCTCGATATATCCTTTATTTTATCTACTTTATCAAAATTAACAATAAGTTCATCATTATTTAGTTCTTTAAAAAGCATAATATCTCTCAAATATGACAGAAGTATATTTAATAATTCAAACTTATCATCCTTAGCATTCTTTAATAATTCTCCATATTTTAATGTATATCCTTGATCTCTACTCAAAATATCTTCAAATATCTCAATGCATATTTCTCTTAGCTTTTTTAATTTTTCATCGTTTATAAGCTTATCTACATTCCCAGGTATTCCTGCACTATAAGCTAATGCAGACTTTTTAATATCAGAATCTAAGTTAGCATAATTATCCTCAATATAGTTTGATATTTCTGTTTTTTTCAATGGCGTTAACTTATATATTTGACAACGAGATTTTATAGTGTCTAATATTATTTCTAAAGAATCACTTAATAATATTAAGTACACGCCACTAGGTGGCTCTTCAATAGTCTTAAGTAAAGCATTTTGAGCTTGAATTGTTAATTTATCACACTTATATAATATTAGTACTTTTTTATCTCCTTCATATGGTTTTTTATTGACCTCAAGTATTATATTTCTTACATCATCAACTCCAAAAGAACTTGAAGAAGGATAGTACCTTACAATATCAACACTCTCTGCATTATTCTTCTCTTCTATAATAGCATTAGAAAGATATTTTGCTATTATACTCTTTCCAATTCCATCATCTCCAACTATCAAATTTGCATGAGAAAACGAATCATTCAATTGCCTACTATTTATATTGTTTATAATATTTTTATGACCTATTATTTTTCTCAATGCACTCTCTCCTTGGAATTATATTTTAACAAATTGATCTACATCAATTACAAATATAGTTGCACCACCTACATCAACTTGTATAGGATATTGCTGTGTATACCCACCTTCATTCCCTCCAAATGCACTTGATGTAACTATTGTTTCTTTTCTTTTTTTACATATATTCTTAATAATATCAATAACAGCTTGAACTTTTTCTTCTTCTATTCCCACCATTAAAGTAGTATTCCCTGATTTTAAAAATCCTCCTGTTGTTGCTAATTTTGTAACTCTATAATCTTCTTCTGTTAATGCTTCTGTAACATCTATTGAATCTTCATCTTGAACAATTGCAATTACTAACTTCATTATAATTCCCCACCCTCAAATAATAATTTATTATTTTTATTATTATTTTACCACAAATATGACCATTTTTATTATTTAGTTAATCAATGACTTTATTTTTGAATCTAATATAGATTTTATTTGCTTAATAACATTTTCTTTTGATTGCTCTGCATCAATTTTTATGATTCTATCCTTATTTCTTTCATAAACAATATTATACCCATCTCTAACCTTCTGATGAAAATCTAATTCTTCTAAATCCAATCTATTAATTTCTCTAGAATTATTATTGCTTATTCTTTCCAATCCAATTTTAGGATCAAGATCAAATAATATAGATATATCAGGCATATATTCTCCAATAGCGAATTTATTTATGCTCATGACTTCTTCAATTCCTAAGTTTCTTGCATAACCTTGATACGCTAATGAAGAATCTATGAATCTATCACAAAGTACTATTACTCCTTTTTCTAAGGCAGGTATTACTTTTTCTACAAGATGCTGTCTTCTTGCAGCGGCATATAGTAATGCTTCTGTTCGAGCTTCCATCATCACATTTTCTTTGTTTAATATAACTTGTCTTATTTGTTCAGATATTTTAATGCCACCAGGTTCTCTTGTTTGTATGCACTTTATTCCTTCCTCAATAAGCCATTTATATACTTCTTCTATTGCTGTTGTTTTTCCAGAGCCTTCTCCCCCTTCAAAAACTATAAATAAACCTTTTTTCATAACAAATACCTCATTCTCAAGAATATTGATCTGAGAATAGTTTGATTTAAACTTGTTGATTAAACAAAATTATTTTAATTTGATCTTTATAAGTATCATAATTCAAATTTTTCGGCGTTATATTCACAATTTTATCCTCACAAGCCTTACAAATCTTTTCTCCATTTAATATTATACCATCACTAGTGCTTTCTCCACACATAAAACATAAGTTATTTAAAATTTTCATAACTCTATCCTCCTAATTTCATTGATATTATAAAATTATTAACAAATTAAACGCCTTTAATACAAACATACCTACAAAAAATATCTAAACAAATATTTTTTTACTTTTTGGTAATACTAATAATTAATAAAAATAATATTTCACTCTATCAATAAAATAATATTATGAAAGGAGATTTTACTACAAACATAATATTACATATAGTCTATTAGTTTTATTTTGTTTGTGTTAAGTAAAAAAATTTAAGTTTATGAAACAAAAGATTATTCCTTTTCTATCTACATGCAATGAAGATATTAGAAACTTGTGCAGCTACTTATATAAGCACCCAGAAAGTAGTTACAATGAAGTAAAAGCTTCTAACTATATTTGCGATTTGTTAGATAAATATAATTTTCAAATAGAAAAAAATTTCTTAAATATAAAAAATGCTTTTATTGCAAAAAAAGGAAAAGGACATCCCAAAATATGTTACCTCTGCGAATATGATTCAATAGAAAATGAAGGTCATATTACTGGACATAATATGGTTACAGCGATGTCTGTTGCAGCTACTTTAGCTTTAGGAAATATCATTAATGATATTGGAGGTTCTGTAATTTTAATTGGATGTCCTGGCGAATACCTTGGTGGAACTAAAGGAATTATGGTTAAACAAGGTGCATTTGATGATATAGATGTTGTAATGTTAGTACATCCTGATACTTCTACCTGTGAAAGTGGCTCTTCATCGGCCATTATTCCATTAGGATTGAAATTTCTGAGTAAAAATAAATTGACATTTCTAAATAAAGATTCATATACATCTTTAGATGCTGCTCTTTTAACTATTAATATTTTAAACTCTATAAAAAAAGAATTTCCTGATAATTTAGATATAAATACAGTCATCTCAAACAATGGATATACAACTTTACTATTGCCATGGGAAACTGAAATTAAATTATGTATTAGAGCATCTAATACAGCAACAGCCAACTATGCACATAATAAGATAATAGAAATAGCCAGAATAGTAACTAAACTTATGAATATTCCTAACAAATTCTTCTTATACGAGTATCCTAATAAAGAACTCGTAACAAATCGCACATTAAACCGATTATTTAGTCATAACTTAAAAGAAAGTGGAATAATAAACATAAACCCACCACGAGATATTTATGCTGGACTGAGCATTGGTGATGTAAGCCATAAAGTTCCTTGCATACATCCATATATCTCCATAATAAATGATACGACCATTAAATATGGCAGTATTGAATTTGCTAAAGCTACTATTTCTACTTTTGCTTTAAAACAATGTGATATTGTTGCCACTGCTCTTGTACTAACTGCTGTTGATTTAATAGAAAATGAATCATTACTCAAAGAAGTTAAAATTGAATTTTTCAATACAGTACATACTATATAATTTATTTTGCAGAAAGCCATATGAATTTTACTTTCATATGGCTTTAACTATGAGTTCTATTTATTATTTCACAAACAAAATAGCTTATATACTACTCTTTCAAGTTAGTATATAAGCTATTTTTACAATTTGGAGGCGCCACCCAGATTTGAACTGGGGAATAAAGGTTTTGCAGACCTCTGCCTTACCACTTGGCTATAGCGCCATTATGGTGGCTCGAACTGGAATCGAACCAGTGACACGAGGATTTTCAGTCCTCTGCTCTACCGACTGAGCTATC
>NZ_JAKJJY010000015.1:0-146620 GCF_022320955.1 Clostridium sp. YIM B02555
CAATGGTGGAGCACTCGGCTGTTAACCGATAGGTTGGAGGTTCGAGTCCTCTTCGCGGAGCCATTTTTTTATAAAAAATGAAAAAATTTTAGTCGAGAAATCGGCTTTTTTTTATTGTATAAAACTCATAAAATAACTATACTATATATAGAAATGAAAAATGTTTTTCAAGGTTAATTTATAGTAGTATAATAACTAAATTCACTAAAATATATGAGGTAGAAAAATGAAGTTTGATAGAAGGAATAATAATAAAATGAAAAATATAAAAAGAGCAAGAACTACTATATTATTTATTATAGTTGCAATATTTGTAATTGTAGGTAGTGCTTTAGCAGCTCAGAAATTTTCAGCGTCAAGACAAGCCGTACAGGCACTTGATGAGGTGAAGGATGATAAAAATCAAAAATTAGACTCAAGTAGTACGCAAGAAGACAAAAATAGTTCAACTGAAACTGCACCTACAAAAGAAAGTAATTCAGGAGTTGAAGATGTTGCATTTGTAGAGAAGTACTTAAATCAGCAAATGAAAGGTCAAAAACCTGATGGAGCGGATGGAAAAAAAGTTGCATATTTAACTTTTGATGATGGCCCATCAGAAACAGTAACTCCTCAAATATTGGATATACTTAAGGCAGAAAATGTGCATGCGACTTTTTTTCTTGTTGGTAAAGAAATAGATGCAAGTGAAACTAATAAAAATTTAGTTAAAAGAGAGTATGCAGAAGGAAATGCTATAGGAAATCATACTTATACACATGATTACAATTATTTGTATCCAAAGAATAAAATAAACGTAAATACTTGTATGTCTGATTTTGAAAAAACAAATCAATCTTTAAAAAATGTTTTAGGGCAAGATTTTTCAACAAGAGCTGTTAGATTCCCTGGAGGACAAATGACTTGGGAGAAAAGTGACCCTCAAGGTACAGTTGCAATAGATAAGGCTTTACATGATAAAGATTATCATCAAATTGATTGGAATGCGCTATCAGGGGATGCAGAAAGTAAAACTAAAAGGACTGCAGAACAGTTAACTCAAGAAGCTATAAAAACTGTAGGTAAAAGAGAAAAAGTTATAATATTAATGCATGATACTTATGGAAAAGAAGAAACCGCAAAGGCTTTACCAGGCATAATAAAATACTTAAAAGATCAAGGGTATGAATTTAAGATATTAAAATAGTTCATGAAATTAATTGTAATAGTTTATAAATAGGCTATGTTATTAACATTAAATAACATAGTCTATTTTTTATTTTAGGATAATAAAAAAATTATGTATAGGTAAAGAATTTAATGGTAAACTGGTAATATATATTAATTTTGATTTTTTATCTTTTTATATATTAGATAGATAAGTTTAATGTAAGGAGGAATTTTATGTTATCAAGAAGTATTGCCCAAGAGGTATTAGAAAAATGTCTAGTAACTGGAGGAGATTTTGCTGAATTATTTGAAGATGATTCAGTTAATAATTCTATAGTTCTAGTTGATGGAAGAGTTGATGATGCAATAGGTGGCAGAAGTTATGGAATAGGAATTAGAATATTTAAGGGATTAAATAGTGTATATGCATATACAAACAATAATAGTTTAAATAGCCTTTTAGATACTGCATATAGAGCAGCTTTAGCCTTAGGAGAAGTAAAAGAAAACAATGGGCTTTCAATTGTTTTAAATGAAAAGAAAATAGAAACTATACATCCAATCCTATATTACCCAAAGGATGTAGCTTATGATAAGAAAATAGCTATATTAAAAAAGGCCTATAAAGGTGCAAAGGAATTTAACACTGATATTTCACAAGTTATTGCTAATTATTCTGATAAAGATCAAAATATTTTAATTGCAAATACTGAGGGTTTATATATTGCAGATAGGAGAATCCGAACAAGACTTGGTGTAAGTGCAATTGCATCAAAAGGAAATGAAAATCAAACTGGTTTTGAAGGACCAGGAAGACATATGGGGATTGAAATGTTTGATAACATAGATCCAGAATATCACGGTAGAGAAGCAGCAAGAGTGGCTCATACTATGTTACATGCTAAGAATTGCCCGGCTGGTAATATGAGTGTTGTAATTGATAATGGATTTGGTGGTGTTATATTCCACGAAGCTTGTGGTCACTCTTTAGAAGCAAGCGCTGTAGCTAAAGGAAATTCGGTTTTTGCTAATAAATTAGGAGAGCAGATTGCATCTACTAAAGTTACCGCAATAGATGATGGTACAATGCCAAATGCTTGGGGATCATTAAACATTGATGATGAAGGAAATAAGACTCGAAAGAATATCTTAATTGAAAATGGTATTTTAAAGGGTTATATGATTGATAAGCTTAATGGTAGACGTATGAACATGGAGGCAACAGGTAGTTCAAGAAGGCAAAGTTATAAATTCCAACCAACTTCAAGAATGACCAATACTTATATAGCAGCTGGTAATGATAATCCGGCAGATATTATTAAATCTGTTGAAGATGGATTATATGCTAAAAAGTTAGGTGGAGGATCTGTTAATCCTGTTACTGGTGAATTTAACTTTGCTGTTCAAGAAGGCTATTTAGTTAAAAATGGTGAAATTCAAGAGCCTGTAAGAGGAGCAAGTCTTATCGGTAAAGGAAGTCAAGTTCTTATGGATATTGATATGGTTGGAAATAATTTAGAGGTGGCTCAAGGGATGTGTGGATCATCCTCAGGAAGTATTCCTACTAATGTAGGTCAGCCTATGATTAGAGTTAAGAAAATGACAGTAGGAGGTAGATAGATATGGATTTTAACTTATTTAAAGAAGAATTATTTAAAGAAGCTAAGAATTCGGGCTTTGAAGAATGTGAAATATATTATTCTGATGCTGAAAGTTTGAGTATAAATATATATGAAGGTGAAGTTGAAAAATATAAATTAAATAATGCTTTTGGATTATCCTTTAGAGGAAAAATAAATGATAAGATGGGATATTCATATACAGAGATTTTAGATGAAGAAGCAATAAAAACTCTGATTACAAATGCTAAAGCTGCAGCACTTTCTATAGAAAATGATGATGTACAATTTATATATGAAGGGGATAAGGAATACAAAGAGATAAATTCCTATAAAAAAGAATTAGATGAAATAAAACCTGATGAACTTATATCCCTTGCTATAGAAATAGAGAAGGAATGTAAAAAGCAATGTGATAAGGTAGTAAGTTTCCAAGGTTGTGGAATAGGATATGGTAAATCTACTTATGGTATCATTAATTCAAAAGGTCTTAATTTACAAAATGAAAGAAATAGCTTAACTGCATATGTTGTTCCAATAGTTGAAGACAATGAGATAAAATATGATGGGACAGGGTACGTGATAGCTAAAAATTTAGGTGAAGTAAAGCCAGAAGTTATAGCTAAACAAGGGCTTGAAGAAGCACTATCAAAAATTGGTGGAAAGAGTATTCCATCAGGAAAATATAAGATGATCATAAATAATGAAGCTATGGTATCTTTACTTGGAACTTTCTCTTCAATATTTAATGCAGAACAAGTACAAAAGGGCTTATCTTTATTAAAGGGAAAAGAAGGAGAAATTATTGCATCAGATATCGTGACTTTAGTAGATGACCCTCATTTAGAAGACGGTCTTGGAACAACTTCTTTTGATGATGAAGGTGTTGCAACTTATAAAAAAGAAATAATCACAAAAGGAAAACTAAATACTTTTTTATATAATTTAAAGACAGCACATAAAGCAGGAGTAAAGTCTACAGGAAATGGATTTAAAAGTTCTTATGCATCTATAGTTGGCATAAGTGCAACAAACTTTTATATAGAGCCAGGAAAGAAATCTTTTGATGAACTTTGTGAAGAAGTTAAAGATGGAGTTATAATAACAGATTTTGCAGGTCTTCATTCAGGGGCTAGTGCAGTTACAGGAGATTTTTCTTTGGCAGCTAAAGGGTTCATGATTGAAGATGGAAAGAAGAGTTTCCCTGTTGAGCAGATAACAGTAGCAGGTAATTTCTTCACTCTATTAAAGGATATAGAAGAAGTGGGCAGTGATTTGAAATTCCCAATGAGCAGTATAGGATGCCCATCTGTAGTTGTAAAGGAACTTTCTGTGGCAGGAAAATAGATAAAAGTATATAGTAATTGAAAAAAATATAATAAGAAATTTATTGAAGAAACTATAATAAATAAGAAGTTTGAAGAAGTGGAGGAAGCATAAGTCCTTCACTTTTTTGATGTTTAAGAAATTAATGATAAATTAGTATGTTATAGGCATTTTTTGTATAAAAACTCTAACAAAATTTAATTATACAGATTATAATAAAGTAGTATGTATGGAACCAATATAAATAAATGCAAGGAGGAAGATGATGAACAAGAACATTTCAATACTTATGTTTATAATGTCATTAATAGGTATACTATACAATATGTTTTTTGTTTCAGATGCTGTTAGTGTGATTATTAGGATAACTTGCATTATAGGAATATTAATTCTTGAATTTTTGAATTATTCTTTTAAGGTAAATGAAAAGATCATTAATTTTCTTCAACTTATTAGTATTTTAATTATTTTAAAGTTAGGGTATTATGAGTTAAATTTCTTTTTGCCCATAATATTGTTTAAAATATTAAATAAGAAGATAAATATATTAGTTAGTATAGGAATTAGCAGTGCAATAATTTTTTACATTTTTAAAGAAAATGTATTTTATATGATAACTTATGCTGTAGTTGTAAATTTGTATTTATTTGAATTAAAAAAACAAAATGAATATAAAGAAAAAATTAAAGAATTTGATAGAGAACAAAGATATGAACATCATTTAATGGAGAGTAAAATTAGAAATCTTGAGCGGTATTTAGAGCAGAATAATGTTGTTACCAGTTTAAGAGAGAGAAATTTTATGGCTCAAAAGCTTCATGATCATTTAGGGCATAGAATAACAAGTTCAATTATGCAGTTAGAAGTAACAAAAGAAACCTTAGGTAAAAATAATGAACTTGCATATAAATATCTAACAACTTCTATGACGAATCTTAGAGAAGGGATGGATGAAATAAGGGAAGTATTAAGGAAGGTAAAGCCAAGGGATAAAGTAATAGGAATTGAAAATATTAAAGAACAATTATTAAAATTTGAATATAGTACAGGAGTAAAAACATCCTTGGTTATTGAAGGTGATACAAGTAGGTTTACTTTAAAATTGTGGATGGCGATACAAGATAATCTTAGTGAAGCATTAACCAATGCTGCAAAATACTCTACAGGGGATGAAATTAGACTAGCTATTTACATATATAATAAAATAGTTAGGATAGAATTCAGAGATAACGGAAAAGGATATAAGACATTAAAAAAAGGACTTGGGCTTAGAGGAATTGATGAAAGAATTCAAAACCTTGGAGGAAGAGTAGAATATTATAATGATAATGGATTTGTAATTAATGCAGTTTTGAATTTGGAGGATAAGCAATGAGTATTAAAATATTAATATGTGATGATGACAGCTTAATTAGAGAAAGTTTAAAAATACTTTTACCTATTAAAGGGGATATAGAAGTGGTTGGGGAGGCTTCAAATGGTAGAGAAGCTATTCAATTTTGTTTAGAAAATCATGTGGATGTAGTATTAATTGATATAAGAATGCCAGAAGTTAATGGTGTTGAAGCTGTTCAGGAAATTGCAAAAAATACTAAAGTTAAATGTTTAATATTAACTACATTTGATGAAGAAGAATATATAAATGAAGCACTCTTAAATGGGGCAAAAGGATACATATTAAAGAATTCTTCGCCAGAGCAGATAGTGAATTCTATAATTTCAGTATATAATAACACAATTGTTATGAATGAAAATATTTTGGACAAGATTCATGGGATGGAGACAGAGCCTGAATTTAAGAGTTATGAATTTACAGACAGAGAAAAAGAAATAATAAAAGCTATAAGCGAAGGTCTAAGTAATAGGGAAATCAGTAATAAATTATTTATTTCAGAGGGTACAATAAAAAATTACATTACAGCAATTTTAGATAAAACAAGTCTTGAACATAGAACGGCATTGGCGGTTAATTATTTAAAGGGAAATTTGTGATTTTACTTAAAATGAGCTTTCAGAGTTAAGGAAAGCTCATTTTTTTATAAGGGTTGTAGTAGAGTTTTAGCAATATCATACAAGAAATATTATTATATTAATGCTATTCTTAGGAAGGATTAAAGCTGTATATCATTTAAATATTACAAATATGGAGGGGGCTAAAATGCGAAAAGAAATTCGAAGTGTATATTTTGATACTGATTTAAATATAGAAGCATATAGTTTAAAGGGAATTGTACAAAAGTTTCCTAATCATTTTCATGATTATTATGTAATTGGCTTTATTGAAAGTGGAAAGCGCCATTTATCTTGCAAAAATAAGTCGTATAATATTGGACCAGGTGATGTGACTATATTTAATCCTAATGATAATCATACTTGTGAACAAATTGACAATTGGCCATTAGATTATCGTAGTATAAACATCAAGTTAGATATAATGAAAAAAGTTGTATATGAGATAACAAACAAAGATTATGTGCCTTACTTTACAGAGAATGTATTGTTTAATAGTGATCTTATAAATTCATTAGGGGAGTTGCATCGCATGATAGTGAAGGAAGAAAAAGAGTTTAAGAAAGAAGAAATTTTTTTCTTTGTCATGGAGCAATTGATAAGTGAATATTCAGATTGCAGCAGAGTCACTAATCTACAAGAGTCAAATATGCAAATAAATGCAATATGTGAATTTTTAGAGGATAATTATACAAGAAATATTACCCTAAATGAGTTAAGTAATTTAACTGGAATTAGTAAATATCATCTATTACGCTCTTTTGCAAAACAAAAAGGCATATCTCCATACAGTTATCTTGAAGCAATTCGTATTAATGAAGCAAAAAAATTTTTAGAGAAGGGCTTTTCACCATTAGAGGTAGCTCTTAAAACAGGATTTACAGATCAAAGCCACTTCACTAATTTCTTTAAAAAATTCATTGGAATTACACCAAAGCAATATATGAAAATATTTTTAGTTAAAGATGAGGAGCAGTTAAATGAAAAATAAACTTATTATAGGTAATTTAATTACTTTATTTACAATGATTATTTGGGGAACTACCTACATTTCTACTAAAATACTGTTGCAGAATCTTCAGCCAATGGAGATATTATTTTATAGATTTATAATTGCTTATTTCATATTGATGCTTATGTATCCTAAATTTAAAAAGATTAGTAGTTTTAAAGAAGAGCTAGTGTTCATGAGCGCTGGAGCTGCAGGAGTTACGTTATATTATTTAATTGAAAATGTAGCATTAAAATATACTCTTGCATCTAATGTAGGCTTATTTAGTGCTATGGCACCCATATTAACTGCGATATTAAGTAATTTTTTTATAGAGCATGAGGACTTTGAAAAAAAGCTATTATATGGATTTGTTATTTCAATAGCAGGTGTGTTTTTAGTTATATTTAATGGGAATTTCATTTTAAAATTAAATCCTTTAGGAGATTTTCTGGCAATATTAGCTTCATTTATTTGGGCAGTTTATTCTATAATCTTAAAAAAACTTAATAACAAATATAAGTATAATTATATATACATCACAAGAAAAATCTTTTTTTATGGAGTAATGTTTATGATACCATTAATGTTTGCATTGAAAGTAAATTTAACACTAGAAAAATTGATCATTCCAAATGTGTTACTCAATATATTATTTCTAAGCCTAATAGCTTCAACACTATGTTTTATTACTTGGAATATAGGTGTGAGTTATATTGGTGCAGTAAAGGCTAGCAACTATATTTATATAGTTCCACTTATAACAACTGTAACATCAATAATAGTATTAAAAGAGCCAATAACTAATATAGTTTTGATAGGAGCAATTCTTATATTATCAGGGTTATACATATCTCAAAATGGTATTAAAAATCCACTTAAGTATTTGAATCCTATCATAAAAAGATAAAAAGGGGTACCATATAGAAACGAAAATCCATTTCCACAGCTTTGGTAATACAAGCAAGTTCTACGCAGCAGTTTAAGCTTAAGATAAATGAAATTTTGTGCAAACCACTTAATGAATTTAAGCTAGAAGATTAATATAAGTCTTTACTTTAATGTATATGTGACAAAAGTAATACGTAAAAGGTGAGTTTTCTAACTATTGGAGACTCATCTTTTTTTATATACTAGTATTATAGAAGATATCAGTTGTGTTGTATTTAATTTTAGAAGAAGATATTTTTTATATATTAATATTATAGAAGAATATGGGAGGTAACAAGAGTGAAAATGCTAGAAATAAAGAAACTTTACAAAGATTATGGAAATCATATAGCTGTTGATGGAATAGATTTAAAAATTGAAAAAGGGCAAATTTATGGAATCCTTGGACCTAATGGAGCTGGAAAGAGTACAACCATAGGGATGATATGTGGGCTTATTAAAAAGACTTCAGGGGAGATAATCTATGAAGAAGAGACAAATAAAATAAGAAAATGGAAAGAAAATATAGGAATAGTTCCTCAAGATTTTGCAGTATATTGGGATTTGACAGCTGAAGATAATATTAGTTTTTTCTGCTCTTTATATGGATTTAAAGGGGAAGAACTTATAAAAAGAACTAATAGAACTTTAGATTTTGTTGGCCTTACAGAGGTGAAAAATAAAAAGGCATCAGAATTTTCGGGTGGTATGAAGCGAAGACTTAATATTGGATGTGCAATAGCTCATTCACCTAAACTCATAATTATGGATGAACCAACTGTTGGTATAGATCCACAATCTAGGAATCATATTTTAGAGTCAGTTAAAAGACTTAGGGAAGAGGGAGCAACAATAATATACACTTCTCACTATATGCAGGAGGTTGATGATATTTGTGATAGGATTGCGGTAATTGATAATGGTCACATTATTGCAGAAGGGACAAGTGAAGAACTTAAAGAATTAATTCAAAATAAAAATAATTTAATTATAAGTGTTGCTAAAAGGATTGATGGATTAGAAGAGAAACTTAAAGAAATTACTGGGGTTGAAAAAGTGATTTTTTTAGATAATGAATATAAGATTTCAACATTGAAGAGTAGTAATTTAATCACGAGTATAGTAGCTGCTATTTCTGAGAATGGTGGAGATATAAAGAATATTATTAATGAAGAACCTAGTCTTGAAACAGTATTCTTAGCATTGACTGGGAAAAACCTTAGGGAAAGTTAGAGGAGGATAGTATGTTTTTTGCAATCGTAAAAAAGGAAATGAAACAGTTACTAATGGCAAAAAAAACTTTAATATTTTTATTCATTTTCCCAATAGTTTTGATTACAACTCTTAGTGTAGGGCTTAAAAATATGATGACATCTGGAGACATTTTTGGTACTGGTAATGAGTATTCAAAGGTATATTATATGCAAAATAAAGATTCAAAGTATAACCAGGGTATTTTAGATTTTAAACAAGGGGTTGAAGGAGCGGTTAATATTAAATTTGAAGAAACTTCTTCAGTGGACAAGGCTAAAGAGGAAGTAGATAAATATGATGCTTTGGCTTATATAGAAGTTACCGATGTGGGGTATAAATTCTACTCATCAAAGAATGGTGAGAAAATGAAGGGAAAGATATTTGAAAGTATTTTTAAATCTATTCTTAATGAGTATGCTTCATATGAAACTATATCTAAATATAATCCAAAGGCTTTTACGAATTTAGTTAAAAATAAGTATGATGACTATGTAGTTAAGAAAGATATTTCTGGTGTAAGAGATATTACGTCTTCTGAATATTATACTTTTACAGAATTGGCTTTAATAATTCTATATATAGCAAGTATTATTGGAGACTCTGTGTATAAAGAAAAGTGGCTTAAAACTACTAATAGGATAAAATTATCTAAGGCTAATGAAAGTACTTTTATATTGGCAAAGATATTTACAGGGATAATTATATCAATATTACAAATTTTAATTGTATATGCGTATTCATCTGTAGTATTAGAGGTCAATTGGGGTGAAAATACACTCAAATTTATAGCTATGTTTTTGGTATTTGGAATTTTTGCTTCAGTATTAGGCGCAGTTTTAGGTATTATAGCAGAAAATTTTGATACAGTATCAGGAATATTAAATTTCGTAACAATAGTGATATGCTTTTTAGGCGGTTGCTATGTGCCACTTCATATGATTATTGGAATATCACCAATAAATAAATTAGTATATTTTAGTCCTATTTACTGGATTAATACAGCTGTAAGCAGTATGCTATGTGGAATAGAATCTAATGCTTTTATGATAGCATTAGGGTTACCAATAGTTTTGTTAGCAATATGTTTTTTAGTATTCATTGGAATATTAAAGAATAAAGGAGGTCTTGCAAATGATTAGTATAATGAAAACTGTAGCTAAAATCTTATTAAAGAGAAGAAGTTTTTTTATTACCACCTTTGTTCTTCCAATAATATTAGTATTTGCTTTTACAGCCTTGAATAATGGCAATTCCACAGTAAAGATATCTATATTAAATAAAGATAAGGGACAATTAGGAAAAGAATTAGAAAATAAGCTATCACAGTTAGATGGAGTAAGTAAAGTAGAAATAAGTAACAAAGACTACATTCAAGATTTAATATATCATCAATATGAAATGGTTATAACTATAGATGATAATTTTACAGAAAGTATATTAAATGATGAGAAGACACAAATCACTTATGAAACTATATCAAATAGTGATCTTGAATATGTTATAAAAGATGTTTTAAATAATGAAGTATCAGCAATGGCTAGAATATGCAATAATGTTGATATTAAATCTGAAGAAATTGACAAGGTTATAAAGACTTTTAGAGATTCACAGCCTCAATATGAAGTGTTAAATAAGATAGATAGAAAACCAAATGTGACTTCATCTTTAGGGATTATATATTTTTTATTATTCATTTCAGCTGCAGGAAGTTGTGGTTTCTTATTAGAAGATGAAAGAGATGGCACTAAAGATAGAATTCTTATGGGAAAAATTACCGAAAGGCAATATTTTGCTGCACAGTGTATCATATTCTTCATATTTACAGCAATACCTTCACTTGAACATTATATTGTATGCAAAGCATTCAATTATGGATTCGGTTTTGAAAATACAATATTGTTGCTTGTTTGTTCCTTACTTATGTCTTTGCTTGCTGTTACCTTTAGCATAATGATTACTTCATTAATAAAGAATAAGTCAACTTTTGCTCTAGTTAATTCAACCTTTACAATACCTATATTTATGTTAAGTGGTGCATACTGGGATTTTGACATGATGAGTTCTGGCTTACAAAAGATAGGAAATGTACTTCCAATAAGGTGGATTATCATGTCAATAAGTAACTTACAAGAGGGAAAAGGAATCGAATCTATAATTCCTATGCTAAGTGGAGTGCTTGCATTATCAATTTTATTTTTACTATTAAGTATATTTTTCACTAGAAATAAAATGGTATTAATTAAACAAAACGATTAATTACATTATTGTAGATAAAAACAAAGAAATTAGAACTCTATGCAGATGCTCTAATTTCTTTTGTTTATGTTTTTATTTAATTTTGATCATGTCTGTAATTTGCACGTATCATCTTATCAGAAATATCTAGAGATTTTTTATAAACTTCTTTTTCTTTATCTGTAAGATTTTCTCCACCTTTAAGAGTTCCATTAGTTATTACAGCAAAGGATTTATTTGTATTTAATAGATTTTTGCCTAAAGCAGTATCTTCATATTTAGATTTATCAACACCTAAGTAATAAAGTAGTGTTGGCATTACATCTATTTGACCATTATACAATTTATCAAATTTCTTTCCTTCTTTAGTAGATGGATCATAAAGGATAAATGGAACTGTTGGATTTCCAGTGTTTAGATACCAATCTTCCTTATGAGATAATTGATTAATACTGTCGTCATAATATTTATGTACGCCTGTATGATCACCCATAATAGCAATTATACTGTTTTGAAGAAGTCCTTCTTTATCAAGCATATCAAGGAAATAACCTATTTGCTTATCAGTGTAATGAACGCTTTCAAAATATCCACCCATTTTGCTATCATTTAATTCTTGATCTAGTCCAAGCTCTCTATATTGTTGTGGAAGATCAAAAGGACCATGACTGCTAATAGTTACAGTTTCAGTATAAAATGGTTGCTTTTGTTCTTTTAACATAGGAACAACTTGTTCAAAGTATCTTTTATCACTGATTCCGAGTCCTATTACTTCATCTACATTGAAGGAATAATAATCAGTGAATTTATCAAAGCCAATTCCAGTTAAGCCAGCTGCATAATTCCAGAATGAACCTTTATCTGGATGAATTGCACGGGTACTATAGCCTTGATCTTCTAATATATTTGGTAGTGAATTATAATTGGTATTTGGATATCTAAAGAAGGTACTTCCTTGTCTTAATGGCAGCATAGAAGTATTAACCATCAAATCTGCATCGGAGCTTGTCCCTTCATTAACTTGCTCAAAGGTATTTGGAAAGTATAAAGAATTCTTAACCAATTTATTTAAGTTAGGTGTTATTTCCTTTCCATTTACTGTTTTATCGATGACAAAGTTTTCTAAGGATTCTACTTGAATATATATTAAATTTTTACCCTTTGCTTTACCGAAGTATTCATTGTTAGGCAAGTTTTCATTTTTAGTTTCAAAATATTCATTAATATCAGCTTTATCTTCAGCAGTTAACTGATAAGGCTTAGAATCACGATATACTGTATACAAATCCATAATATGATATCCAATAGGAGAGAAATATTTCGCTGTATTAGATTTATCGTAATTACTAAATAAATAGGCGTTATGAACATCTGCATTATTGAATACATTTATACTAATAGGGACATAAATTATAAATACTACAGGAAAAATAAATGTACATAAAAAGGTTTTAATAGCTCGTCTATGTTTTTGGGTAAAAGATTTTCTAGCTAAAATAACATATAATGCTAACACTATAAAATCCAATAGAAATATAAAATCTAAATTACTCATCATAGATAATACACTTCCAGTCATATTATCTAAATTAGAAGTTTGTTTTAATACTATTGCTGATGGTACAGTTAAAAAACCTCTGAAGTACCACATGTCGATTATTATTAAAAGCGTTAAAACAAAATTAATAACGAAGGTATATATTATTCTGCCACGCCCCTTAAATAAAAGAGAAAAGCTTAAAAATACTAAAGCAAAAGCTATATAGTAATTTAAAAAAGGATCAGCAGCTTCATAACCGGCAGAAAAACTGAAAACATAAGGATCTTTGCTGGAAGCAAAACCTTGAAACAGAATTCCTTTCAAGACTATAGAAGCTACAGCTATTAAAAAGAAGAGTATTCTTATAACTGAATCTTTTGTTAAGTTATTTTTTAGAAACTTATTTAATATAGAGTTAAAAAAACTCATTTCTTCACCTCAATTCAACATTTCACTACATTATAGTATACATAAATTTATGAAATAAACAAATATAATTGTATCATACATAGCTAGCTAAAAGATAACTGAAAAAATTAAGAAAATATGAAGAAATATATAAAACTTACGTGGTATACTATTAATAGTAAATATAACATTGAAAAGAGGCTATAGGATATGAAAGAGATAGATTGTAGAGGATTATCGTATTTGCAAATAATAAGGGAGATTAAGAAATATTTTAATTCAATTGGTGAGGGTGAAGCAATTGTAAGAGTAAGCAGTGAATTGGAACATGATAATGTCATGAGATATTCAACTCACAAAGGCTATAAGGTGTATGAAAATGATGATGAAAATAAATATATGATAAGAATAGAAAAAAGAGGCTGTTTGGAATTAGAAGAAGAGGAGAATATTTTTTCAATATTAATAACAAATGATAAACTTGGAGATGCTGATGAAACTTTAGGAAAAATTTTAATGAAAGAATACTTTGAAGCCTTAAATGAGTATGATGAACTTCCTAGAGCAATATTATTTTTAAATTCTGGTGTTAAGCTATTTAGCAATGGTTCTAAAGTATCAGAAGATTTAAAGCTGCTATATGATAAAGGAGTAAAAATATTAATAAATGACACTTCTTTAGATTATTATGATATGAGAAAAGATATTACCTTTGGTGAAATAGTAAGTATGTATGATATGATTGTTACTATGAAAAAATCTAAGAGGTTAATTAAGTTATAGTATTTATGGTGGAGGGAATTTTTAATGCCAAAGTATGATTTAATTATTATTGGAGCTGGAATAGCGGGAATGACAGCAGCTATGGGGGCTGCACAGGAAGGAATAGAAAAAATACTTATAATAGAAAGAGAATCAAGGGCTGGGGGAATAATAAATCAATTCATCCATAATGGGTTTGGAGAAAAGTTTTTAGGCCAGCTAGTAACAGGCCCTGAATATATTGATTTTATAGAAAAAAAACTAGATCAATTAGGTATTGAAATTGTATTAAATACGTCTGTATTAGAAATTAGTAAGGAAAAAATAGTTACATATGTAAATGGAGAAACTGGGGTTACTGAAGCATCTGCTGATGCAGTGATATTAGCTATGGGTGCTAAAGAAACTTATTCAGGAAATGTTATCATTCCGGTAAATGGACTTACAGGAATTTTTACGATTGGTGAAGCTCATAGAATGGTTAACCTAGAAGGGTATCTTCCAGGAAAAAGAACTGTAATTATAGCTAAAGATAAGTGGGCATTTCTAGTAGCAAGAAGATTATTAATAGAAGGTGGAAAAATTGAAGGAGTAATCATTGAAAAAAACTTTAGTGAAATAGCAGATGAGCAAATACAAGATATCATTGACGGTTTTGATATTCCTATAATTGAAAATTCTAGAATAGTTCAAATTGAAGGAGAAACTAGAATTGAAAAAGCGAAGATAGAAAATATAAATACTAAAATAATATCAGAAAGAGAATGTGATTCTTTATTATTATCTGTAGGCTTTGTTCCAGATATATCTGTAATTAAAAATTTAAAACTTAATATAAATGCTGAAACATCAGGGCTTGAGGTAGTTGAGTATAAAACTTCTATGGAAGGTTTTTTTGCATGTGGAAACATTATATATGGAGAAAAATCACCACATTTGAGAGAAGTTAATGGAATTGAATGTGGAATAAAAGCAGCTAAATACTTAAGAAAGTAGTAGTTAATAATCAGTAGGGAATAACTAGGTAGAAAAGTTCGAGAAGCAAAGTTTTATATTTTGCTATTCGAGCTTTCTTTGTGAACTTTAAACAGGAATTATTTATCATTCATTAAAAAAAGGCAAAGCTTTTTCATACATAAGTTCATGTCCAGAAGAAGTTAAATGAATTCCATCTAAATATAGAGAACAATCTAATATCAAATCATAAAAGTCTATATATGGTATTTTATAATTTGAACACAATTTAATAAGCTGATCTTTCAACTGCTCAAGGCCATTTTCTGCATATGTATATAAGTGAGAGGGAGAAAAAAGCGAGTTAGCCATAGTACCGATAATTTTAGGTGGAATTCCTAAAATTATTTTTGAATTAGAATTTAATGCATCCTTAATCATTAATTCTATATTATCAATTATTGAAATAATAGGTCTCCCAAGCAAAAGATCATTTGAACCTCCCATAAGAAAAATCTTTTGTGGCTGGTGAATTAAAACATCATTATAGAATCTAGTAAGCATTCCAGTAGTAGTTTCACCATTGCAAGCTTTGTTTAATGAATTGGAAGAAAGTTTGTGTGTGAGTTTATAAACCCAGGAATCTTGTTTTACAACTCCATATCCAAAAGTCAAACTATCTCCAAAGAAAATAATATCTATATTCATGAGTAACTCCTTTTTAAAATAACTTACTAAAGCATTTTTTGCAGATTAAAGTTTTTCCTCCATCAGCTTTGACATAATCATCTGATGGAATAGCTTTATTGCATATATTACATACTTTGACTGTGTTAACTATATGAGAATTTTGAGCATTTTTAGTTTTGGTACTTTTTTCTGCATTAGCGGAATTAGAATTTAATAAGGTTTTTTTTATTGGAGAATACATTTTAGGACGTAATGGCGTAATCTTTTTTGTTATTGTATATCCGAAATCATATTGACTTTCAGCAAATAGTTCTAGTTCAAACCGTGGATTTTCTTTATCATAATATTCTTCAGTAAATATTTTCACTATTTGAGCGTCATTTACAATTAAACCGCTTTTTTCAATTCCGTCAAAAATGCTTTTTGTAATGTTTATAGTATCAGGATGGCGCTTTTGACTTTTATAATATACTTTTAATATGGCTATTAGGCTTTCTGATAAGATAGTATCAGGATTTTGACTTCTTGCTAGTAAGGCAATTTCCTGCTCATATAGAGCATATCTATCATGATATTTTCCAGAACTATGCGGTAAAATAGCTCGACCATTTGTGTTATGTAATTTAAAATTAGATTTTGTAATGGGTGACCCGTTAATTATCACTTTAGCGTAATTTGACATATAAATTCTCCTTGAATAATGCTTATATATGTTCAATTATCAATTATGAATTATTAAATGTCAATCAATGACGAAAGTACTATGAGGCGATAGGAAAATATTTTTATATTAATATAAAGTAGCCTTTGATAATAATTCATATATAAAGTATAATATTTAGGGATTTATGGATAAAAATAATATATCATATATATTAAGAAAATATTAAAATTACAAGTGTATGTAGGAATTTTAATTAAATATAAGATAAAATATATATATTGTCAAAAGAATTGTTCAAAATTTAATGATCTCCAAAGGAAATTAATCTTCAATTGAGTATTGAACATTGATAATCGCAATATATAGATTATAGTTAAATAAAATGTTAATTGGAAGTTTGTCATTAGAAATTAAGAGTTAATGTTTTAGGTGATTTTTAATAAAAAAGAGGTATTAAAAATGGATAAAAAAATAATTTTAGCAATAGAATCAAGCTGTGATGAAACTGCTGCAGCTGTTGTAGTTAATGGTAGAGAAATATTATCAAATGTAATAGCATCTCAAATAGACACACATAAAAAATATGGTGGGGTAGTACCAGAAGTTGCATCTAGAATGCATATTGAAGCCGTGGACAGTGTAGTAAAAGCAGCACTTGCAGAGGCAGAAGTTTCTTTAGAAGAGGTTGACGCTATAGGTGTTACTTATGGTCCTGGGCTTGTTGGTGCTCTTTTAGTTGGACTTCAATATGCAAAAGGCTTGGCTCTTGGTTCAAAAAAGCCATTAATAGGAGTTAATCATATTCAGGGACATATCAGTGCAAACTTTATTGAACATAAAGATTTAAAACCACCTTTTGTATCCTTAGTAGTTTCAGGAGGACATACTTTTATTGTTCATGTTAAAGGTTATAGAGAGTTTGAAGTTATTGGTCAAACAAGGGATGATGCAGCAGGCGAAGCTTATGATAAAGTAGCAAGAGCATTAGATCTTGGCTACCCAGGTGGCCCTAAAATTGATAAGTTAGCAAAAGAAGGAAATGAAGATGCAATAGAATTTCCAAGAGCTAAATTTCAAGACGATACATTAGATTTTTCTTTTAGCGGAGTTAAATCAGCAGTATTAAATTATTTAAATAAAGCTAAGATGAAGGAAGTTGAAGTAAATAAAGCTGATGTTGCAGCATCTTTTCAAAAAGCAATAGTTGATGTTTTAAAGACTAATTTATTTTTGACTTGTGAAAGAAGAGGTATAAATAAAATTGCAGTAGCAGGTGGCGTTGCATCTAACTCATGCTTAAGAGAAACACTTCAAAAAGAAGGTAAAAAGAGAGGTATTGATATTCTTTTCCCATCACCAATACTATGTACAGACAATGCAGCAATGATAGGTAGTGCCGCTTATTTTAACTACCAAGAGGGAATAATATCTGATTTGGACATAAATGCAAGGCCTAACTTAAAATTAGGGGAGATGTAGGATAAAATGAAGTTACTATCGCATTCTAATGGTGTTCATAAATTAGACAGAGAAAAGGTTAGTAAAGCAAAATATTTTAAAGTTGTTGCTTTAGTTATAGTTGGAATAATAGTTTTTGGTTTTGTTGCCCAAGTTATTACTAATATCATTGATAATACAAAATTAAAATCTAAGTTTAAATATGTAACAATTGAAGGCTATAAAATGGAGTATAGACTAAAAACTGGTGGAAACTATACTGTAGTGTTTGATGGATCTATAGGTAATACTATGTTTGAATGGGAAAAGGTATGTAGTTCATTAGAAGAAAAGAAAATCTCTACTTTTATTTATAACAGAAGAGGTTATGGCTTCAATGATGGAGTAGATGCTAGAACTCCAGAAGATCAAGCAAAAGATTTGAAGGTTTTACTTAAAAAAGCTGGGGCTCCACAGCCATATATTTTGGTAGGAGAGGAGTATGGGAGTCTGGTAATGACCAATTTCAGTAAACTTTATCCCGACTCAGTAGCTGGAGTTGTTTTAGTTAACCCACTTTCGGAAGAAAAAATAAAAACTCAAGAGTATAAAGATAAGCTTAAGCCTTTATATTATAAGAGTGAATTTGAAGCAATGGGAACTTATTTTAGTTTAACCTCCTTGTTAAGTAGCATGGGAGTAACTACTGAAAATAAGACTTTTAAGGAAAACATATCTCAAAATGAATTAGAAGAATTTAATAGTTTTGAAAATAAGAAGTATTATAGATCAGCAGTTTCTAATGAATTAGGTAACTTGTATAACGGTGATTCCAATAGTCAAACTGCTGGAATGTTAGGAAATAAACCATTCTATTTAATTACGAATAATGAAGATGACTCTATAAAGAAACTAGGAGGAGAAGAAACTACTACAATATATAAAGAAGAAAAACAAGAAGCTCCTATATCATTATTAGATTCAAATTCAATTGTAAATGGTGTAAATAGTATTATTAAGGATTTAAAGAAATTAGAAAAAAAACAATAATATTTATAGATTCTTGTCATTTGTTTGACACATAATGATTTTATACTAAGACTATAAAGTTGATACCAATACAAGATTAGCAGACATTAGATAATTTAATCACTAGTAAAATAAACATAAGAATATTGAATATGTTTAGAACAGTATTTACTTTTGCTATTTATAATTAATATGTAGGAGGATAAATATATGAATGATAATCAAAAATTTATTGATGTAGAATCATTGCCAGTAGATAAAGGTGAACAAGTTGCATGGGAAAATTGTTTTAAAAATAATAATGGAAATAACGAGCCTAAGAAAAAGAGAAGAGGTCTACGCTTATTAGGAAAAATTGCAGGAATGTTAACTCTTACAATAACAGGTGGAGTAATCGGAGGCGGAGTTACTTATTCTGCAATGAAATCTAATAACACTGTTGCTACACAGCAAATAAGTTATGTTCCACAATCTTTCACAGCAAGCAGTTCTGATGCAATGTCAGCAGCTGACGCATTTAATAAAGTAGCTCCAGCAGTTGTTATTGTTTCAACTAAGAGTCAATCAGGTAATGTGTTTTCTGGTAATGGTGAAGTTGATGGTATGGGATCAGGCTTCATTATAAATCAAGAAGGATATATATTAACTAATTATCATGTAATTGCAGGTGCTAAAGAGATTACAGTTACTTTAAGTGATAATACAGAAGCAAGTGCATCTGTAGTAAACTATGATGATAAGAAAGATATTGCAATGATTAAATTAAAAGAAGGAACTAAGGTTCCAGCTGTTGCAGAACTTGGAGATTCAGATGAAATGTATCCAGGAGCAGAAGTAATAGCAATCGGAACACCTCTTTCAAAGGATTTTGCGCAAACACTTACAAAAGGTGTTATAAGTGGCAGGAACAGAACAATTCCAGGTCAAGACGGCTCAACAAGTGTGAATTTAATTCAAACAGATGCAGCAATTAATCCAGGAAATAGTGGAGGACCATTAGTAAATACTAAGGGTCAGGTTATAGGAATAAATTCTATGAAGATAGGTGCTCAAGCAGCTGGAGAAGCTGGAGTAGAAGGTATAGGGTTTGCAATTCCTATAAATGAAGTAAAGAGTAAAATAGATTCCTTATCTAAACAAATATTAAATTTAGGAATACAAATAAGAGAAATTGATAGTGCCACAGCTAAGAAATATAGTATATCAGAAGGTGTTTATGTCGCTGGAGTAGATGAATTTTCACCAGGTGAAAAAGGCGGACTAAAAATTGGAGATATTATTGTAAAAGCTGATGGAAAAGATGTTAAGACAGTTGATCAATTAAAACAAGTAAAAGAAGGAAAAAATGCTGGTGATACTATTAAATTAGAAGTTGTGCGAGATAAGAAAAATGTCAGTTTATCAGTAGTATTGGAAGCGCAAAAGTAAATAATTCTATTAATAAGGATTGGCTATATCAAAGGATTAGGTCAATCCTTATTTTATTATTCTTTAAAAGTTTATAGAAAAGTAGTAAAATTAAACATTATAGTGGAAAGATCTTTAAGTAGTTTTGCTTTGAATTTTGGCGAAAGAAGGTATAATGTTATGGAAGAGATAATACTTAATATAATAATGCATAGTGGAGAGGCACGAAACTATTCAATGGAAGCGATTTCTCTAGCTAAAGCAGGAGATAGTGAAAAAGCAAGAGAATTACTCATAAAAGCTGATGAGGAATTAGGATATGCGCAAAGTTCTCAAACAGGCTTAATACAAGGAGAATCAGCAAGTAGCAAAGTAGAATTTTCTTTACTTTTAGTGCATGCACAAGATCATCTAATGACAACAATGACTTTTAAAGATTTAGCTTCAGAAATAATAGAAGTTCATGAAAGAATTAACTCAATTACTAATTAGAGGTGTTTATGAAGAATAAAGTAAAATACATTATTATTTTTTCAATATTATTAGTTATAGGGATAATAAGCATTAATTTGTTTCAACCTAATAAAGAGCAACAAGTCAAAGGGACTATAGAAATATTTGCAAGTGAGGATTCGTATGATTATCTAGCTGAATGTGCTAATAATTTTATGAAGCAAAATGAAAAGGCACTTATTACTGTAACAAAATTGGAGGATTATAGTCAAATAACTTCTGGTAAGCAGGATACAAAAGTTAAAAATAAAGTGGTTAATATAACTCAAATTAGCAGATCTAATTTTGAACAATTGAAATTTAATGATTATGTTAATAATGATAAAATTTTAAACGATTATGCTAAGAATTTTTCCAAATATAGGATATCTCAAGTTAAAGATGGTGATAATTATATAGGAATACCGCTAACTTCTAGACCATTAGCCTTGTATGTTAGAGAAGATATGTTAAAAACTTACGGATATAAAAGAGCTGATATGAATACCTGGGATGATTTTATTACAATAGGTAAGGATATTTATAATAAAAGTAATGGAACAGTCAAAATCTTAAATGCAACAGGTCAAGACTATGAGGATATATTAGATTTGCTAACTATGGAAAATATGAATAGCGATAAGAATGTAGAGCAAATAAAATTAGATGTACAAACAATGCTTACAAATTTAAAGAATAACAACATTTTGAATTTAGAAGATGGTGGACAATTTTTATCAAGAATATCATCAATTAATGGTATGAGAGAATTAATGTCTTTAAAGGATGCTTGTGAGTGGAGCACAGGAAATGTGCCTAGTATCAAGGCAGGAACAAATAAGTTTTTTGCTGCCGAAGGCGATAATTTAGTAATAGTAAATCAAGATAGTGATAATGAAAAACTAGTTGAAAAATTTATGACTTATATTATAACCGATAATGATGATACTGTTAAATATGTGAAGCAAGGAAAATTCTTTTCAAGCTATTTAAATACTTATGCTAGTAAGGATATTGAAGAACAAAGGAAAAATTTTGTTGGGAATAGTCCTTTAGTAGTATTGAGTAATATAGAAGAAAAGGCTCCTGAAATAAGCGATTATGATAAATATACTAAGGTAAGGAAAGAACTTAGAGGAAATTAGAGTGAATATCTAATTTAGTAATAAGGAAAGAGGGCAAAAAATTTTGCCCTCTTAAAAGTCTTCATTTTCAACTAGTTCTATGTCTTTGATATCTATCACTAGACTTTCAAATTAGGTTGATTTAAAATCTTCCTTAATAAAGTTTTACGCTCCTTTTAACTTGTAAGTTTCATTATCTAAATAGTATACAAAAGCTCTTTTAGACATTGGAGATACAATTTTGGTATATAATTTTTTCAATTTCTAGCCGTCAATTAGCTGCTAACTTTTCGTATGCCTCTAAGGTATTTTTAGCAGTTTTCCTCCAATTAAATTCAAGGCTTCTTAAATAACCTTTTTGTTTCAAGATAGACTTTAAATTTTCATCATTCAAAAGCTTAACCAAGGCTGCTTCTAATTCACTAATGTTATTTGGATTAATTAAAATAGCATTATCTCCTGTTACTTCAGGAATTGAAGTTAAGCAGGAAGTGATGACGGGTGCTTTACAGCTCATAGCTTCTAGTGGTGGTAGTCCAAAGCCTTCATAGAAAGATGGATAAACAAAGGCATCGCAGCCACTATAGAGAACAGGTAAAATATCATCTTCTAAGTATCCGCAAAAAATAATCTTATCATCTAAATTATTTTCTTTTACAAAAGTAAATAGTTTCTCACCTTCATCTTTTATTGGGCCACCAAGTAGAAGCTTATAAGGTTTATTTAAATCTTTATAAACTTTATGGAAAGCTTTGATTAAACCTAAAACGTTTTTTCTTTGGCTGAAACCACCTATATATAATATATATGGGTCTTCTATTTTATAAGTTTTCTCCACATACAATTTGCAATTATTCTTATTTAGTGGTTTGAAATTAGTATTTGCAGCTAATGGAGTTACGAAGATTTTATCCTCAGGATAAAAGCTGAAGAATTTTAATATATCCTTTTTGGAGTATTCAGAAACAGTCAATATTCCACAGGAATTAGATATTATATCAGGCATATCACGTAGAAATCTTTCTAGATAGCCTTTACCAACAGTCTCAGGCATTATATATGGGATTAAATCATGTATTGTAACAACCGTTGGAATTTTTGTATCAAAATCAAAACCTATCCCATTTTGAGGAATATGGTATAAATCAGCATAAATTTTATTTAGTGCGTTAGGAATATAATACTTCTCATAAAAACCGCCATGTCTACCTGAAGAAAATACTATATTAGTATTGTATCTATCAAAATTTTTATTGAATTTTCCAGTACAGAATAGTGTGAATTCATCTTTTGAATTTAAAGAAATGAGCTCTGATATAACATTAGTTGTATAAGTACCAATTCCAGTTCCTTGGTGTAAAGTTGAACTACGAGCGTCAATGGCAATTTTCATATGAACACCTCAATAAACACATATATAGTACAAGGTATTAATTAATTTTAATTTTTGTGAATATAAATCACAATAAATTCTTTGAAGACATATAATAAAAATAAATAATGGCTGGTAGGAAAGTTTTATGGAGAATAGTAAGGAGATACTTAAAATTAAAGGCTATATTGAAGAAAATTATAGCTTAGATATAGAAAACATAGAAAAGGTGAAGAACAGCTATAAAATCATTACAAAAGATAATAAATATTGTTTAAAGATGATAAAATATGAGTTTCCTCATTTCTATTTTATTTTGTCTGCAATAAAACACCTACAAAGAAATGGATTTATTAATATCCCAAGTTTTATTATGAATAAAGAAAAAAGTGAATATGGTTGTATAAATGGCAAATATGTTTATCTAACAAAATGGATACCTTCTAGGGAAAGTAATTATGATAATCCATTGGAACTAGCTATGGTAGCAAGTGCTTTATCAAAGCTGCATAAGTGCAGTAAAGGTTTTACTCTTGGAAGTGGAATGAAACCTAGAATTGGGTGGTTTTCGTGGTTAAAAGTTTTTGAAACACGTAAGAATGAAATACTTGATTTTAAAAATAGAATAAATCAGAAGGCTTATAAATCTGATTTTGATTTATTATATTTAGATAATATTGAAGCAGAAATTAAACGAGCAGAAAAAAGTATTGCAGGTCTTCAAAAAAATAATTATGTAAAATTAATGGAGAAAGAAGTATTCGAGAGAGGGTTTTGTCATCATGATTATGCTCACCACAATATTTTGATTGACTCGAGCAAGAGGATTAATATTATAGATTTTGACTACTGCATATTGGATTCTCATCTTCATGATTTAGGGTCTCTATTAATAAGAACTATGAAGGAGGGAAAGTGGGAAATGGAAAAAGCAGATTTGATTTTTAAATCCTACAAGGAAAATATGGAGGTTAGTAAGGAAGAGCTTCCTATAATAAGAGAATTCATAAGATTCCCTCAAGCATTTTGGCAGATTGGTTTACAAGTATATTGGGAACAACAGCCATGGGGAGAAGAATTTTTTATAAATAAGCTAGTAAAATACTTGGAGGATCGTGGGCTTAGAGAAAAGTTTATTGATAGTTATTTTGTTGGAGGAAATTAAGGTGGAAGAATTATTAATAAATCAATATTTAAGAAAAAAGGGGATTATAGTTAACGGTAAGTATTTTGGTACAGATAAAAATTTAGAATGGAAGGATGTTATTTCTCAAATTGAAATTATAGTGGAACTTCATAAAACTTTAATAAGGTGTAAATTTGAAGAGATAAGCGGAATTAGAAGCATTATAGGTAAAGAGGTGGAAAGCTATAAAGTACAGATAAAGAAATTACAAATGCATTATGATTATATAGTTAGCAAAGCGTCACCTAATGAAGTTGAAAAATTAATTTTATCAGAGGGTAAGATAATGCTAAGACAAGCTAAAATAGCATTAAAATATATCTATGAACATGATTATTTCGGAGTAATAAAACGTAGCATGAATAGAGAGGAAATTTGTATTGGCAGAGTTGACAGTAGTAATTTGAAAAAAGTCGAAGGTGAATTTAAAATAGGCACTTTAAAAGGTATGTCGTACAATTTAGTTGAAGAGGACTTATATAATTATATTAAGAAACTACAAAGAAAAGGTGCAGATATAGATGAAGTTGAATTAATCAAAAATTTTGTTTATAAATCTCATCTATCTTATAATAGTTTGGATTATTTAAAGGGGTTATGCAGCTACCCTAAAGATTTTTTGAAAGCTTGGAATAGGTACAAGGAAAGGAAAAAGGAAAAAACTGATGATGAGGTAGCATTGGAATTAAAGAAGAGTCTAAGTTATGAAAGTAAAAGTTTCATTATTAATGGTCAATGATAAATTATCAATTGCCGATGATCAATGATCAACTGATAATTAAAGTATTAATTATGAACTTTAATTTGAGAACTCAAAAGATGTGCAAACTGAAGGTTGATAATTGAATTGACAATGCCCAAAGCTTGATTTATTAGGAGGAAGAGTATGAATAAATTAAAGTATTCAGAAAAAAACTATTTATGTGAGTATGATTTGAGTTTAAGATTTTTTGAGGATTTGGGTGTGAAAGTAAATGATATTGTACCACTAAGAAAAGTTTTTGTTATATACACAGAGGAAGGAAATAAAATTTTAAAGAAAGTTAATTGCAATATTGATAGAATTAATTTAATAAGTGATTCCTTAGATTATGTGAAAAAAAGTTACGGAAATGTAGTAACATACAATAAATTCAAAGATGGCTTATGTTATAAGCTTTGGAAGGATCAGATTTATGTTGTTATGGATATCTTAGATGGCAGGGAAGCCTCTTTTACTAATCCAATAGAAATTGACCTTTGTGCAGAAAATATTGCATTAATGCATAAAGGTTCTAAGGGCTTAAGGGAATATTTGAAGAAGAAATATAATAAGGATTTTTTAGATATATCCCTAAAGAATAAGATTCAAAAGGCATATGATGAATTAACTTATATGAAAAAATTAATAAATAGTTTTAAATATCAAAATCAATTTGACAAATTATTTATGGATAATGTAGATAAGTATTTACTTGAAATTAAAGAGGTTCAAGCAGAATTAGAAAATAGTAAGTATGAAACTTTAAGAAGCGATGAGAATATGATTTGCCTTTGTCATAATGATTTAGCCTATCATAATTTTTTGACTAAAAATGATGAAATAAATATAATAGATTTTGATTATATGACTTTAGATTTACGGATAATGGATATAGAAAATTTTATAACGAAATCAATAAAAAATGCTGCTTTCGATATAGAGAAGATGTTAGCCTGCATTAATGGATATGAAAAGATTTTAACATTAAAACAGGAAGAAAAAGAATTGTTATATATACTGATAAAATTTCCAAGAGATTTTTATACTATATCTAGGGCCTATTATTATAAGAGAAAGAAATGGGATTATGAGGTTTATTTAAATAGATTTGAAACAAAATTAAGTAATGAAAAATTTAGATATGAATTTTTGAAATTATATAAAAATCGAGTACTATAGATATTAAATATTTTATAATAAGATCCACTATAAATTAGAAATAGTGGATCTTATATATTAGGAATTAATTGACCAATCTTCACAATTCCAAATATTTGTTACAATGTCCTTATAAAATTCTGGCTCATGACATACAAGGAGTATAGTGCCATCATATGCCTTTAAGGCTCTTTTAAGTTCATTCTTAGCGTAGAGGTCTAGATGATTTGTTGGCTCGTCCAAAACTAAAATATTAGTGGGTTTATTAATGAGCTTACATAAGCGTACTTTTGCTTGTTCCCCTCCACTTAAGCGGTTAATAGGACTATCTATATGTTGTCTTGTTAGACCACATTGTGCTAAGCTTCTTCGTACTTCAGTTTGAGTAAAGTGGGGAAATGCGTCCCAAATTTCAGTTAAAACTGTATTTGTATTAATTTCCATAATTTCTTGTTCAAAATATCCTATTTTATTGTATTCGCTTAAAGTTATGTCTCCATTTAATGGTTTTAATAATCCTAGCAAACTTTTGAGAAGAGTGGTTTTACCCAAACCATTAGCTCCTGTTATTGCGATTTTTTCTCCTCTTCTTAGCTCTAAATTTAATGTGGTGCTTAATGGACTATTATACCCAATTACTAAATTTTCTGCTTGAAATATTATTTTTTCAGGCATTTTTACATTGTGGAAATCAAAATGTGGCTTTATAGTTTCCTTCTTAATTTCTATTCTTTCAATTTTGTTAAGCTTCTTTTCTCTTGATTTGGCTATTCTTGCAGTTGAAGTTTTCACTTTATTTTTTCTTATATAGTCTTCAAGCTTAGCAATTTCATTTTGTTGTTCTTTATATTCAATTAGCAACTGTTGTTTTCTTATCTCATAGAGTCTGAGAAAATAATCATAATTTCCTTGATATCTTGTTAAGATTTTATGCTCAAGATGATATATTACAGTTGAGATGCTATTTAAGAAGCTATTATCATGAGAGATTAATATGAATGCATTTTGATAATTTATAAGATAATTTTTCAACCATTCCACATGTTCTTCATCCAAGTAATTTGTTGGTTCATCTAATAATAATATATCTGGTTTCTCTAAAAGAAGCTTGGTTAGCAAGACTTTAGTTTTTTGACCACCACTTAAAGTAGAAACATCTGCATCTAAAAGCTCTTTAATTCCAAGTCCAGCTGCAGCTGCAAGTATTCTTGAATTAATACTGTAAAAATCACTTTTATCTAAGATTTCTTGAAGATTAGCAATCTTTTTTAAAGCTTTCTCCATTTCATTTTCATCAATAGTACCAAGTTTATCGTATAAATAATTTATCTTATTTTCTATATCAAATAAATTTGAAAAAGCTTCTTTTAAAAAAGATATAGTTGTATTTCCAGCCTTCAAATTAATATGTTGGTCCATATAACCAATACTAAATTTATTATTCCAATCAATATCAGCATTATCAGGTAAAATTTCATTAGTTATTATTTTCATAAAAGTTGATTTGCCTTCACCGTTAGCGCCAACAAGACCAATGTGTTCACCTTGTAATAATCTAAAAGATGTATTATTAAATATTACTTTGTCACCAAATGAGTGACTCATATTTTCAATTGTTAAAATACTCATAGTTTATCTACTTCCTTTGCCTTGTCTTCATAATGAATCATAGCATCGTAGGAGATAAATACCAAGTTCATATATGGTTCTGTAATATTTGTGTTCATAAAAAAAGAAAATGCATTATATAAAATAAATACATTTTCTTTATATGCTAATCATAATTTTTTTGTTTTCTAATTATTCTTCTAATACTGTGCTCAGTTAGAAAATATTGTTGAGACAATATTTTGACAGACAATCCAGAGGAATACTTATTAAAAATCTCGTTATCTCTTATTTTTAAATAGTTTTTTGTTTCAGTATTTTCTCCCCAAGATTTTTTGTTGTCATCTTTTCTGGGGATATAAATATATCCACCATCAGTATAGTTTTGAATTATTTCAATTATTTGCTGAGGCAGTATGTTTTGTGCTTTCTCATATTTCATGATATCTCCGCTCCGATCTACATTTAGTTTGTAAATGAAGAAGCAAAGATTTATTAAATATGAAAAACTAAGTTGTTGTAGATATTCGCTCCAAGCTAAAGTTTTTCATACTTTACAATCTTTGCATGGAGCTAACTGCTATAACTAAAAACATTTTGATTCACTTCCTTATATTATTATCCGATTTTTGTCTTTATATTTAAAATAAGTATAATATAATTATTATTAATATTCAATTATCAATTGTCAATTAATTATTAAGGTTCCATAATAGAAAAAAAGCAGTAGTTGTGGGTAACTACTGCTTTTTTTTATAACAAATTATTATAAGTGGATTATATGTAGTTTAAGCCCAAAAAACTACGACTTTTTTTGCTGTGTTATCCACATATGTCATATATCTAATAGAACTTTCAAACTCGCTTCTAGACATTGATATTAATTCAGAAGTATCCCATGGATTTATTACTACAACTGTGTCTTTAGTTACACTTTGTATTGAATAAGAATGTTCACCATTTCCGAGAATTCCTTTATCTGGATCAGCTATGGCAAAATCACAGGCAGCTGTAATTCCATCACCTGAAGCACATTTTGAAGCCATAGTATTCATTAGATTAGTTTTAGAAGTAGTGCCCCTAACTTGACTTTGTTTAAAGCCTGTAATTGTTGTAAACACATCACAAGCAAAACAGCCATTATAAACATTCATAGCGTTTTGTAATCCAGCTTCTATAACTCTAGCATCAAGATCTCCAGTTATACCTGCATTGTCTACATCTGTTTGTGATACAGATTGTATTCCAGATTTGAAATTAACTGTATAGCTATCATCACCATTAACTGTAATCATTGTGCGTAATAAGCTTCTACCATATTTACTATTAGCTAAAGCTTGTATTCCAGAAACGGCACCACAATCACCAATATCTCCTTGGTAGAAGGTGCTTAATTTACCATCAATCTGATTTGATGGATCACCCATTGTTCTTGCAGAAACAGAAACTGGTGAAAACAAAGAACCTGCCACTAATATTAAAGATAAACCTAATGTAACGATTTTCATTTTAATTTTTTTCATTTTAATTCTCCTCATCATTTTATATTTATTTGAAATTACGACTAAATATAACATAAATATCCAAAACAGTAAACACATATTGCATTAAAAGTCGTATTTTGGGAATTAAAATACAGTATAATTCATTAAAAGTCGTGATTTAGGAACGAAAATCAATACTATATGAATTTATCTTTACATTAGTATTTTCAAAAGGTATAATTGGATTGTAATTTGTAAATATATATAGGTTCCAATTTATAGTGATTGATTAAATCCTTTCAGGATTTCTAAAACTAAGTTTAGAATTTAAATCAAAAGATATATATTATAATTAAAAATGTTTAAGTGTGTTGAAGAAGAAGAGTAAATAGTATTTTAAATTTAAGAGATCTGGGGATGGTGGAAGCCCAGAATTTAGAACTATTGAAGGAAGCTTTGGAGTAATAAATAGAAAGCCGTTTGGCGTAGTATATTTATGGGGTTATTCCCTTAAAGATAATTGAGTGGATTAAGTTATTTTCATAGCTTGGTCAATCTAGGTGGTAACGCGGAAGATGATATGCCTTTCGTCCTAAGTTTTTTAGGATGAGAGGCTTTTTAATGTCTATAAAAGTATATAATTTCAGAAATCTGAGAGGCTTATGAAATCTAGGGTTATCAAAAGTGAATGATGAATGAGAAGGAAAAACTATGGCTTTTCTTAAAAAATTAAAACAAAGTCTAGGACATAATTTCGAATTGGCAATTGATAATTGAAAACCGACAATTAACATTTAATGCTATGTATATATCGCCATGACAAGGGGCCTTTAATACCTTGTGCATAAAAAATAAAGGAGAGATATAAAATGAGTTTTGAAAAATTAGCAGGTATGATATTTGGTAATTTAGAGCATAATACTGAATATTATATTCAAAAATATCCAAAGAGAAATCTTAAAGAAGGTGCAAGAGTTACAAGATATGCACCGAGTCCAACTGGCTTCCAACATATTGGTGGAGTATTTGCTGCATTAATAAATGAAAGATTAGCAAGTCAAAGTGAAGGTGTATTTTATTTAAGAATAGAAGATACTGACCAAAAGAGAGAAGTTGAAGGTGCAATAGAAGATACTATAGCAACTATGCATAATTTTGGTATGGATTTTAATGAAGGTATGACAGGAGAAGATACTTTTAAAGGTGAATATGGTCCATATAGACAAAGTCAAAGAGCTGAAATATATAATACTTTTGCAAAAGAGTTACTTATAAAAGGATTGGCTTACCCAGATTTCTGTACTCCAGAAGAATTGGCAGAACTTAGAGAAAGACAAGTTGCTAATAAGATTACGCCAGGTTACTATGGAGAATATGCTAAATATAGAAATATAACTGAAGAAGAAGCTATAAAGAGAATTGAAAAAGGAGAAAAATATATTATAAGATTAAAATCACCAGGAAACCCTGAAAAGAGAGTTGAGTTCCATGATTTAATTAAAGGTGATATATCTTTCCCAGAAAATAATCAAGATGTAGTACTTATTAAAGGTGATGGACTTCCAACTTATCACTTTGCTCATGCAATAGACGACTTCTTAATGAGAACTACTGATGTAATAAGGGGAGAAGAGTGGTTATCATCACTTCCTATACACGTTCAATTATTTGAAGTTTTAGGTTTTGAAGCACCAAGATATGCTCACATTCCAACAATAATGAAGCAAGATGGTGGATCAAAGAGAAAGCTTTCAAAGAGAAAAGATGCTGAAGCTGCTGTTTCATATTATAAGGAAGTTGGATTCCCAATAGTATCAGTAGTAGAGTATTTACTTAACATAGTAAATTCTACTTATGAAGAATGGAGAGCTGAAAATCCAAAAACTGATTATCATGAATTTGAAGTTCATTTAGAAAAGATGGGTAAAGCTGGAGCTTTATTTGATTTAGTAAAGTTAAATGATGTATCTAAAGATCGTATAGCTGCTATGAAAGCTACTGATGTTTATGATAATTTTGTGGCATGGGCTAAGGAGTATGATGAAGAAATTTTCAAATTAGTTTCAGGAAATGAAGCTATGGCAAAGGAAATCTTCAACATAGATAAAGAAGGTCCAAAGCCAAGAAAAGATTTTGCTAAATGGGATGAAGTAAAAGATAAGATTTTCTATTTCTTTGATGAATTATTTGACAAAGAAGCAGTAGATAAAATTGAACTTCCAAAGGGTGTTACCTTAGAAGCTGCAAAAGAAGTTGTAGAAACTTATAAGAAAGAATTCAAATTTGATGTAGACAGCCAAGAAGCTTGGTTTGAAGATTTAAAAGAAATTGGTCTTAGACTTGGATATTGCGCTAATAGAAAAGACTTTAAAGCAAATCCAGATCAATATAAGGGTATGATTTCTGATGTTGCTGGAGCTGTTAGAGCAGCCTTAACTCATAGAACAAACTCACCTGATATTTACACTATAATGCAAATAATAGGTGAAGAAAATACTAGACACAGATTTGATAAATTTTTAAGTTTATAAGATAAAGAGGCATATAAGCTGATATAGATTTCAGCTTATATGCCTTTTTTATGACCAAAGTCTAGGAATTTTGGAGTTTAGGAGAATGAATGATGAACTATATTGCAAATAAAGTTCTTGCTCTCTTTTTTATTCAAATATAAATTAAAATTACTAAAAATCCATTATTATAGAATTTAACACAATATATTCTATATAAATTATAGATAATGTGGTAAAATATATAACATTGGGGATTAATTGTATGAAGTGTATTAATTCATATAAGAAGTAATATTGAGGTTTTTTAATTAGTATAAAAATCTGAACTATCTAATGGTAAAAAGGGTAGAGTATGAGTTTGTTAGTTGGTTGATAAATATTTTAATTTAGGGGTATTTATCATGATAATTAAACATAATATTAGTGCAAGCAATGCAAATAGAATGCTTGGAATTAACAACAATAATGTGGCCAAATCAATTGAAAAAATAAGTTCAGGCTATAGAATAAATAGAGCAGCAGATGATGCAGCAGGTCTTGCAATATCTGAAAAGATGAGATCACGAATAAGAGGATTAGATCAAGGATCAATAAATTCACAAGATGGGATTTCATTATTACAAACTGCTGATGGAGGAATGCAAGAGATTCAGGATATGCTACAAAGATGTAGAGAATTATCAGTTAAATCGGCTACAGGAACGTATAATGATGAAGATAGAAACTCAATACAAGAGGAAGTCTCACAATTAATAGATGAAATAGATAGAACAGCCAATGAAACTGAGTTTAATGGTTATGCATTACTTTCAGGTAATTTCGATAAAAAGGGCAATACAGGAACATCAGACTCTATAGCTAATTATGTAAGCTATATTACCACTACTGGTGGGGTAACTGATAAATATACATATACCGATGGGACAAAATATGCTAGTGCTGTTATTGATTTTAGCAAAATTAATTCATCTAGTGATGTAGCTAATCTAGTTGGTAAAGGGGTTAATTATACTTGTTGTACTTGCAACAAAGTATATAGTATTAAGTTTGTAAATGGAACTCCAAATACCTCACGTTTAAATGATAGCAATCCAGTTATGGAAGTTGATGTGAGTTCGATTACAAATGGAACTGATTTAGTAAATAAAATAATTGAAACAGGATATGGTCAGCCGGGATTTGTATATAATCCAACAATACCTAATGGTGGGGAACCTACTCCAGGAACAGATGTACCTGCGACTGCCACAAGTTTTGTAACACATTACTCTCAGCTAGCTGCTAGTGGAGCAAAATTATATGTATATGATGATAGAATATCAGAAGCTGGTGGAAGCTGGCCTAGTAGTTCTGGAAGAGGAGCATTTAATCTTAGTGTATACGGAGAAACCCCACAAGAGAAAGGTAAATTTTTTTATGCTGATATACAAGTTGGGGATGAAGCAGGTGAAAGTGTCAGGATAGAGGTTCAAAATGTAACACCTAAAGAACTTGGCGTCGATAAATTGCTTGTAAACACTAAAACGAATGCACAGTCAGCTATTGATAAAATTGATAATGCCATAAGTATTGTGTCAAATTCAAGGTCAATTGTAGGTGCACATGAAAATAGACTAGGAAGTACTATTGCTTCAACTAATAATACATCTGAAAATTTGCAAAGTGCAGAAAGTAGAATAAGAGATGTTGATGTAGCAAAGGAAATGATGAAAATGGCAACAAATAGTATATTGCAACAATCATCGGAAAGTGTATTAAATCAATCTAATAAAATGCTTGAGAGTGTTTTGAACTTAATGAAACAATGGCAACAAAGTTAAGTAGATGTATTTCACATTATAGATAAGTAAGTATATAATAAATATTAATTTTAAGTTTATAAAAAAGAATAGAAGCAGATTTGATAAATTTTTAAGTTTATAAGATAAAGAGGCATAGAAGCTGGAAAGTATTTCAGATTCTATGTCTTTATTATCGTAGTAAAGTATAAAAATAAATCAACTAATAAGGATTAGCAACTTTTATAATTAATAAAATGTAGAAAAATGCAGAACGATTTTGTTGGAAATTTAATATGATTAATTGACACTGTATAATAAGGTGGTATATTATTGAAATATATGGTATAAAATGAGAAATACATAAGAAGGAGGAGTTTTTATGATAGGTCTTGTGGTCAGTACTTGGATAAAAACAAGTGTTAATCTTTATGGTAAAGAAAAAGTTAATATTGCTCTTGATAAGGTAGGAATAAAAACTGATAAGAAATTTAGTCCTATGGAAGTTGTAGATGATGAAAAAATTAATACTATTATTAAAGAATTGGCAGAAGTAAATAATACAACCGTTGAAAAAATATGGGCAGATATTGGAGAGGAAAATTTAAAAGTTTTTACAAAGAGATATCCTCTATTTTTTATTCATAAAAATGCTTATGGTTTACTAAAATCCTTGCAATCAATACATAAAACTATAGTAGAAAGAATGCCAACTTCTAAACCACCATCAGTAGAAGTAACACCTATAGGAGCAAAAACAGCAATGTTTGAATATGCCTCTGAAAGAGGATTAAGTGAGTACATGCTGTCTATGTTAAAATCAGCAATAAGCTACTATAATGAAGAGGTTAAAATTGAAATTGTTGAAAAGAACAGTAAGTATGTAAAAATTAAACTTACATTTAATTATGAAATTTTTACAAAAAGAATTTTTAGATTCAATAAATTTTTATCATTTGGATTTATTAAATCGGTCGAAATTAAGATAGCTATTTTAACATTAATATCATTACTAATAGCACATGTTAGTGTAGAATATATTTTAAAATCCGAAATCTTTTTTTTAGAAGGAATTATAGGGACTATTCTTGTTTCGATAATGTCTTATTTTTTGCTTTCACCATTAAGAGAAGTTAAAAAGCAATTAAGCGATTTGGAGGGTAAGAATTACTTGAGTGATATGAAAATTGAAACTGGAGATTATATTGAAGAATTTTCAGTAGATGTTAGAAATGTGGCAAAAAGTTTTAATGAGACATTAATATCAATGGAAAGTGTTGCAGATGAAGTTAGAGAATATAATGGACAATTTACAGATAGACTGGAAAGTTCTTCTGCCATATTCACTGAAATAAATGGAGCTGTTGAGCAAGTTACACAAGGAGCCATACAGCAAGAGCAAGAAATTGAGAAAACTGTTGAATTTTTAAATGAAAATACTAAATCTTTAAATCATATAATTGAGGAGCAAAATTATAGCCAATCTAAATTAATTAATGTTGTCAGTGAAATTAAGGAAAATCAAAAACTAATAAAATCAACAGCTGATAGTATTCAAAATATTACTGAAAGTTTTGCAGAGCTTGATAGAAAGAGTAATGCGCTTCAAGAAGAAGTAAAGGGAATTTTAAATATTGTTTCAGCAGTAAGCTCTATAGCAGAGGAGACAAGCCTTCTATCATTAAATGCATCAATTGAAGCAGCACGTGCTGGAGAAGCTGGTAAGGGATTTGCAGTAGTTGCCGAAGAAGTAGGTAAGTTATCTATGAGCTCTAAAGATTCAGCATTGGATATAGAGCGATCATTGAGTAAGTTTACAGACAAAATTAAAGAACTTACTGACAGTGTAAATAGCCAATATAATATTCTTAATGATGGTAACTTAAAGCTAAATAATGTTTCTGATTCAACTGAACTTACTACAACTAAAATTGATGATGTAATGAATGATGTGCTTAATGTAGTAGAAAAGGTAAAAACTAGAGCAATTGAAAATGAAAAAATATTTAATAAGGCAGAAAGTTTGGTTGCAATTGGAGAAGAAAATGCGGCAATGGCTGAAGAAGTAAGAAGTAGTGTTACTAGCTACCTTGAGGAGCTTAATGATATAATCAAGAATGTACATGAATTAAAAGATGTCACAAATAAATTTGCTGATGAAATGAATCAATATGTAATTTAAGATAACTTTTGTAAGTATACCCCCTCCGTGTAACACGACAGGGGGTATCTATATTAGAGATATTTATAAATAGGTGTTTTGAGAGGGTTTAGTATTATAAAAGGTGAACAGTATCATAGATAAAGGATAATATGTAAAATTAAAGGATTATATTATGACAAAAGTGACTAGATTTATCCAGTTTACGCAAAAGTATTTACATCGATTAATAATTAAAAGGAGAAAATTACCACTTATAATTATTAATAGTGGTAATTTTCAAATATAAATCTTATATTTGCTAATTATACATAAATTTAATTACAATCTATGTAACAACAATTTACTATAATCAATAGACTGCTGTTGCAGTAATGCAACAACATAGATTAGTAAATTTTGTTTATTTATTTTTATTTTAACCACAACAAACTGGAGTGTTATTCATACACATGATGGTATTACATCCACATTCCATCATGCTCATCATACACTCACAGCATTCATGAATCATTTCACACATCATAGTGTCGCCACTTGACCAAGTTATACACATTCCTTCCTCTGTCATTTCAGACTTACACATTCCCATCAGCATGTTACAATTCATTATCATCATTCCATTCATCATCATGCACATACTTGTCATACCGCCCGAAAGCATTGTACAGAGATTTTGCATCATTGCACAAGTAGCTGTATCTGTTGTCATACACATGACTTTCATGCCATCTTCACATTTGTCCATTTTCATAGTTGCACGAGGAATCATCATCATATTCATTTGATTTGTAGGCATTGACATATTCATTCCCATACATGTATTATTGCCCATCATCATACCTCTTTTTGAATCCATCATTGTAGTTACGTCCATTGTTAAAGCCTCCTCAATTTTTTATATCATCAATTTTTACTTGATGTCCAAAATAAATAATTTTTGAATACCTTATTCATTATAAAAACTATCATAACTATCTTAAGCGTGAGTTTTTGTTCTTTATTTTCCAGGTTAAATACATAAAGTTGTTATAATGAATTAAATCATCTTCAGTTAATCTTTAATTAAATACTTGAGTAATATAATTAGTACTCAATATAAATATGTCCGAACAAGTTTTATTATGACAATAAAAATTTTTATATTTATTCAAAATGCAATGGATACGCTAAAGGCTGGAATAAACGAATATAATACTAAAGTAATATCAATGTACGATAAAGATGGAGATATAATATTTGATAAGATACTAAAATAAATAAGATTAGTGAAAAAATAGATAATGAATACAGGCATGACATGGAATCAATGTTGCATGCATTTGTAGATAAATTTTTGGATGGCAAGGATTTAGAAAGGAAACCCGATTTGTATCCATTTCAATTTAAGAGAGAGATAAGTAGAACTAAATTAGGGGCAATGTTGGTTGAAAAAGGAAAAGAACAACAAGAAACTATAAAGCAATAAAAAAGTGTTATCACTTACTACTGATACGGTGAACCATATCATAAATAAAGGTTAACAATTAAATGTAAGATAAGTTTTTGAATTCAGAATTATTGTTTTAGATTCTGTATGTTATAATTTTATTAATATGTAAATAGAGGAGTTAGAAAGGAGTAATTACTTTGAAAAAACTATTTGATGAAACCTATGAATACAACAGAACGATATGGTATCTGTTTGAGGAAGATGATAATTTTATAAACTATATTTTTAGTGAACCAAACGAATATGGAGGAAGGGTGATTACTCCAAGTGATTATTCGATACTGGTTGACAGTTTAAAAGGTTTGATGGATGATGATTTGAAGGAGAATATTGAAAAGGAGAAGATGGAAACTCACTGGATTTTTTACAGCAGCAGAATTGATGAAGATGCAATCAGCGACAAAGTTAGATTTTCTATATTAGTTAGGTTGAAAGAGGGAATATATTCTTGTAACATAAATGTGAGTGATTATCTATTTTCAACTTCATTTGATGAAATAATAAAAATCAGAAATATAATTGAAGCAACTTTAAATAAGTAAGGGGGAAGAACCAAATCCAGATGGAACTGGAGGCGGTTCTCCTTCTTATTTTGTTTCTAGAAGAAAGTTGAGGCTAAATCCTGTTAACATAACTATATTAGTTGAAAGTTGGGGTAAAAAATGTATATTTTATAATCCCCAAAATTTATTGAAAAGTGGTATGTATATTTTAACTATAAAAGAAAAAGATGGGAAAAACAATAAAGCTTGTAATCTTAATAGAGAAAACACATTTCGTGTTAACTTAGGATTGAGAAAACAAACGTTTAACGACCAAGATATAGCAAATATTATTTCTGTAAACGATTGATATAAACCTCTATTTATTGTATAATTAAGGAATAAATTCTATAAATTGAAAGGTGGTTTTTCTATGAATTTGAAAAAGAAAGTATTTTATTTAGCTTTCTCTAGTTTATTTATATCTTGTATAAGTAGTGAACCTTTAACAGTCACAACTTTTGCTGATACAAGTGTAGCAGAAACAAATTTGAAAGATGCTGGACAACAATTACAATTTACAGGAAGTGGTGTACAAGCTAGTGCTGAGTATGCGGTTCCATATGGTTTTGATACTAATAAACCTAATGTAAAATATGGAAAGCTAGAAGAAGTGTCATATTATTCAAAAACAACTGGAACTACAAGGAAGTGTTATGTCCTATTGCCAGTTAATTACTCGGCCAGCAAAAAATATCCAGTTTTATATTTATTACATGGTATAGGTGGTACAGATTCAGAATGGCTAAATGGAAACCCAACTGCAATAATAGGAAACTTAGTATCTGAAAATAAAGCATCGGATATGATTGTAGTAATGCCTAATGTTCGTGCAGCTGCTGATGATTCAGTGCCTAAAAATATTTATGGTCAAGAGAACATAAATGCTTTTGACAATTTTATAAATGATTTAAATAATGATTTAATGCCTTTTATTAATTCGAAATACTCAGTTAAAAATGGAAGAGAAAATACTGCTATAGCCGGACTTTCAATGGGTGGAAGAGAATCCTTATTTATAGGATTTAAAAATCTAGATAAGTTTGGCTATATAGGTGCATTTTCTCCAGCACCTGGACTACTCCCAGATAGTGCATTAAATTACCCAGGTCAACTAACTAAAGAGCAATTTTCTATTCCAAAAAACTCTGTTAATATACCTAAACTTATAATGATATGTTGTGGAAATAACGATAGTGTTGTTAAAAATACACCTAACACGTATCATCAAACACTAGTTGAAAATAAAGTTAATCATATTTGGTACACAATTGATGGTGATCATAACTTTACTGTTTGGAAGCACGGTCTCTACAACTTTGCAAAGAGGATTTTTAAATAAATTATACCCCCACACAATCGCTGTGGGGGTATTTTACATTATTAATTATGCTGATGTTTTTAATAGTGAAGAAGCAGTATATGCTTGATGAATACCGCCAATAAATAATCTATATTTACTTTAATGCTTATCTTCTCTTTTTGCAAGCAAGCGTTTAATAATTTTATTTGAAGAGGTAAGTAATTCTATAGCTTCATTAATTTTTGGATTAACATTATAAATATTAAAATTAACTTCTTCTTCAACTTCAGAAGAGATGATGTTTATGTTAACTTTCATTTTTACACTCCTAGAATTAAACAGTTATTATCTTTATTTATATATTGTAAAGTTTTAACTTTGATAGGTCTATAATTTTATTTTAATATTTGTGAACCTATGGAACTAAGGGGGGATAATTAAAATAGTTATATTTTATACAGTGATTTAAGAAAAAACAAATAATGATGTTGAAAATCATTATCAATTATGATAGAATAAACAGCATTACGGGATAAAACAACTTAAGGAGGAAACCATTAGTGTTAATATTAATTTCTATTTTAATCGTAGCTATGTTTATTATTCTATTTCATAAGAAAATAAAAAAGCATGCCAATATTTTTTACATAATTTCAGGTCTAATTGCAATAGGATTTGTCCTATATTTCCAATTTAACTTAGGTAATCAAGTACCTAAGGATATAAATAAGTATGTTGTAACAATTTTCTCAAGAAGTGCTGTTTCAACAGCTTTGTTTACTATTGTAATGTATACGGGTGTTCTTGATAAGAAGCTCAATATAACAAAAAAATTATTAAGCGTACGTGGGGAGCTATCAATAATTGCATGTATTTTAACCTTAGGACATAATGTTCTATATGGGAAAACATATTTTGTGACACTATTTGTAGATCACACGGCACTTACATGGGGCAAATTAATAGCAGCTTTAATATCTTTAGTTTTAATTGCTATGATGCTACCATTAATGATAACGTCATTTCCTAGTGTTAGAAAGAAAATTCCATTTAAAAAGTGGAAAGCAATTCAAAGATTAGCATATGTTTTTTATGGATTAATATATGTCCATGTTATGGTTTTGTTTCTTCCTAAAATCCAAAAAGATAAGCTTTTTGACATAGCAATTTATACTGTTATATTTGGCTTATATTTTGTAGCTCGTGTATACAGATATTTGAAAGATAAAGAAATCAAAGCTAATAGAAAATTGAAACTTAGCCCTAGCGTATAAGTTGCTGGTCTTATTAGTTATTACAATAGTTTCTTGCTACTATTCATATTGGGTATATAATAAACAGGTGAGTTGTAATTTTACTTGAAGTTCACATATAATAAACCTTATCATTTACTGTTAAATGATAAGGCTTATTTTGATTTTATTATCGATATCAAAATTAATACTCAAACTTATAAATGTAATAAATGTGTGTTTAATTTCGGTAAGTTCCGCATATGTCTAATTCTTGCTTTGGATATCTATATATTAATAAAAATATACTCATTAAAGTGAAAATAATTATATTTATGATAAAATGAGTATAGTATAAAAGAAAGACAGAAGTTATTGGCAAAGGAAGGAACGCTAAATGGAGAAAACTATGATAAATGAAAGTTTGAGAATTAACTGTGAAAAATGCTTTGGATTTTGCTGTGTTGCACTATATTTTTCAGCTTCTGAAGGTTTTCCAACTAACAAAGAAGCAGGTAAGCCTTGCTTAAATTTAAAATCAGATTTCACATGCAAGATACATAAAAATCTTAGAAAAAAAGGACTTAAGGGCTGTACTGCCTATGACTGCTTTGGCGCAGGGCAAAAGGTTGCTCAAGTTACATATGCTGGACAAGACTGGCAGAAGGCTCCAGCAGTAGCTGAAGAAATGTTTGAAGTGTTTTTGATTATGAGACAGCTTCATGAAATGTTATGGTATTTAACACAAGCAGCTAATGTGCAAACTGAGGAAAAGATTAAAACTAAGCTTAATTCTTTAATAAGTGAGATGAATAATATAACACAGAGCACTCCAGAGGTGATTATTAAATTAGATGTAGAAGCTTATAGAGATAAGGTTAATTATTTACTTAAGCAGACCAGCGAAGCTGTTAGAAGTAAAGTTCTTAAAGGTCAAAAATCTTCATTAAAACATAAAAAAACAATCGCTGGAAGGGCAGATTTTTTTGGAGCAAATCTTAAGAAAATTAGTTTAAGAGGAGCTGATTTGCGAGGAGCCTTTCTTATTGCAGCAAATCTTAGCGAAAATGACTTAACTGGAGCAGATCTTATTGGCGCTGATTTGAGAGATGCTGATCTTAGTGGAACAAACTTAGAAAATGCTATATTTGTTACACAAGCTCAAATCAATACGGCTAAGGGAAATGCTAGTACAAAGTTACCAAAGGGTATAACAAGACCTATGCATTGGGACAAATAATTAGTTATAAGAAGCGAGAATGGCTAAATACGGAGTTTTAATGGGATATGTTATAGAATAAATAATTAATTATAAGAAGCTAAAAGCTATAAATTTATTGGGGAAGAGGAAGAGAAATGGATATTATAATTGAACTAGGTAAGAAAAGTGACATTGATGAATTAGAACAACTGTATAATGATATAAATGACCATTTAGCTAGGGGAATAAATTACCCTGGATGGAGAAAGGATATATATCCTGTTAGAGAAAATGCAGTTAATGGAGTTGCAGCAAACAATTTATATGTGGCAAGACATAATGGGAAAATTGCGGGAACAATTATTTTAAGTCATGAACCTGAGCCTGCATATGATGAAGTTACATGGGGAATAGAAGCTGGTTATTCAGAGATTTTTGTTATACATACTTTTGTTGTACATCCAGATTATTTGAAATGTGGTATTGGTAGAAGGCTAATGGATTTTGCAATAGAACACAGTATTAAAGCTAAGGCAAAAGCCATTCGTTTAGACGTTTATGAAAATAACAAACCTGCAATACATTTATATGAAAAGTGTGGATTTATATACATTGATAGAGTTGACTTAGGATATAGAGAATATGGCTTAGATTGGTTTAAGTTATATGAAAAGTTGTTATAATAGAGTGAAAATCCCACATGCACAGATCTAGAGATAGATTTGTGTATGTGGGATTTTGTATAAGAAATATTAATCAGTCATCATTACTTATTCATTAAGTTACGAACTAAAAAGTGAGAATCCAAATCTTGTATTTGGTTATTCGAACTTTCTCTGTAAGCTTAAACCAAAGTTATTCAGTATTAATTATTACTTATTAATCAATTAGAAAAGCCAATTACGTGTTACAGTCACTTTATTTTGAATATATTAGCTTAATTTAAATGATGATTTTAAAGGCACTATTCTATTAAATACTAATTTATCAGAAGTAGTGTATTTAGTATCAACATTAAAGAAACCATTTCTAACCATTTGGAATTTATCCTGTGGTTTTGCATCCTTAAAGGCAGTTGGCTCAATGAAGCCTTGTAATACTTCCATTGAATGTGGATTTATTTGTTCTAGGAAGTGCTTTCCTTCATTTTCTGGAGCGTCATCTAGAATTAGTGGCTCATATAATCTAAATTCAGCAGGAATGCAAGTTTTTGCATCTACCCAGTGAATAGTTCCTTTAACTTTTCTTCCTGTAAAGCCTGATCCACTCTTAGTTTCTGGATCATAAGTACAGTGAACCTCGATTACTTCACCATTTTCATCTTTGATTATGTCAGTGCATTTAACAAAATATGCACCTTTTAATCTAACTTCATTACCAGGGAATAATCTGAAGTATTTCTTTGGAGGGATCTCCATAAAATCTTCTTTTTCAATATATAATTCTCTAGAAAATGGAACTTCTCTTGTACCTTGAGTTTCATCTTTAGCATTGTTTTCTATAACAAGCATTTCTGATTCATTTTCAGGATAATTAGTTATTACAAGTTTTAAAGGATTTAATACTGCCATAGCAAGTGGTGCTTTAAGCTGTAAATCTTCTCTTATAAAGTAATCTAACATTTGAGAATCAACAATAGAATTAGCCTTAGCTACTCCAATAGCAGTACAGAAGTTCTTTAAAGCTTCAGGAGTGCAGCCCTTTCTTCTTAGACCACAAATAGTAGGCATTCTAGGATCATCCCAGCCATCAACAACATTTTCATCAACTAATTGTTTTAGCTTTCTTTTACTCATAACTGTATTAGTCATGTTTAATCTTGCGAATTCTATTTGTCTTGGAGTAGCTTCCATTTCACATTCACTTACAACCCAATCGTAAAGTGGTCTATGATCTTCAAACTCTAAAGTACAAATAGAGTGAGTTACGTGTTCAATAGCATCTTCTAATGGATGAGCAAAGTCATACATAGGATAGATGCACCATTTGTCACCAGTATTGTGATGAGTTGAATGAGATATTCTGTAAATGATAGGATCTCTCATATTTATATTTGCTGAAGCCATATCGATTTTAGCTCTAAGAACTTTTTCACCATCAGCAAATTCCCCATTCTTCATTCTTTCAAATAAATCTAAGTTTTCTTCGACAGATCTATTTCTGTAAGGACTTTCAATGCCAGGTTTTGTTAATGTTCCCTTATATTCTTTAGATTCTTCAGGGGATAAATCACAAACATAAGCTTTACCTTTTTTAATTAAAAGAATAGCTCTTTTGTACATTTCATCAAAATAATCAGATGCAAAGAATAGCTCATTCCAATTTCCACCAAGCCATTTTACATCTTCTTTTATTGATTCAACATACTCTGTGTCTTCTTTAACGGGATTTGTATCATCAAATCTCAAATGAGTTTTACCTTTGAACTCTTCAGCTAAACCAAAATTTAAAAGAATGGATTTAGCATGACCTATATGTAGGTAACCGTTTGGTTCAGGTGGGAAACGAGTTATTATTTCTTTGTGTTTTCCACTTTCTAAATCTTCAACGACGATGTTTCTTATAAAATTAGAAGAATTAATTTCATTTGACATAATTTTACCTCACTTATTAACAGCATTAATAATTGTCAATTTTCAATTATAACTGACCCTTGAGCAATGACAATTGTTTTTATTGTTATTTTTCACTTAATAATAATTTTAATCTAATATAGAGAAAAAATAAAGATAAATAAGGTTGTTTGATAACTAATTTTTACAAGTTTTATTTATTTAGCAGTCTATAAATAATAAAAGCCTCTATACTATAAGCTTATTTTATTAGGCTTATAATATAGAGAACTCTTATTATTTAGCTAAAAAGGAAAGTATTAAGCTAACTTTCCTTTTTAAGATTTCCAGTTCAATGACAATTGATAATTGAGCATTGATTATATATTTAAAGTAAGAATTTTATGTTTAGGAATGAGCAAATTAATTATCATTTTTTTATTATTTTAAAGGTAAATTATTTTACAGTTGGACTATTTGTTACTGTAGCGCCTGAAAGGTCATTTTTTCCACCGCCTGAAGATGTACAATTATCTATTATAGCTTTAGCAAATGTAACTTGATATCCTAAAGCCGATGGTTTACCTGTAAGAGGCCATTTGTAATTTCCTAAAGCATTATTTATTGCAGTACAACCTGTCATAGTAACAACACCATTTTGATTGTTTCTATCAAAGCCAGCACCTGTGTTTCCGGTTGCTGTACAATTAGTTAGAACATGTTTTAATGGATCTAGATGAGCAGCTTGACCAGGAGTTTTATTATCTACACCTCCAAGTTTAAAGCCATTACCATCACCTTTTATTCCACCACAATTTCCGTTATTTATTGCTTTACAATGGTCAAACTTTACAGCTCCATGAGCAGCATATAAATCATATCCGTCATCTGAATTTCCTTCAGCTGTACAATAATATAATTCATTTCCTACACCTGAATGTAACTTAATAGCAAAACCATCAGCATTTTCACCAGTTGCATCTGCATTGCTGTAAGAGTAAACACGAGTTAAAATGTTGTTTGCAGCTCCATTTGATAATTGAACTCCAGCATCTTTATTATTGTGAACATCTAAATCTGTAAGGTTATTACCAGAACCTTCAATATAGATTCCATTATCAGCTGCACCTGAAATATCTAAATTTTGGATAGTTGATCCATTAGTTTTTATTGATAAGCCTTTTCCTGAGTTCCCAGAGGTTGAAGAAAATACTAATTTATCAGTGTTCTTTCCAGTCTTTCCTTTAAGCGTAATACCAGCAGGTACATTTATTGTGCCTGATTTTATAGTTCCAGAAATAAGAATAGTATCTCCTTTAGTGGCTTTTCCTAAGTCACTTGTTAATTCTGCTGTTGTAGTAGCGGTATAAGTTGTAGCAGCATAAGCAGGTGCACCCTGTAGTAAGCTTCCTCCTGTAACAATAGCTCCTAAAGCTGCGATTAGACATAAATTTTTGATTTTTTTCATTATAAAGATCCCCCTTATATTAATCAGTTTAAATTATTGGTATAATGAATCTAAGAAAAATAATTTTATCAAATGTTAACGTGAACACAAACGTTAACATAGACATGTTCAAGATGACCACCTATACATATATATTCTCATATTATTTATTATTTTAAAAGACCTTTTCCACCAAACGTCGAAAATTTGGTATTAAAAGAAATTTCCAGTTGTAGCATTTGAAAGTTTTGATTTTTATTCCTAAAAATCAACTTTTTATGCAAGAGTATTGATTTTTTTGTAAGAAATATATAAATATTAGTCACATAGAAGTAAATTATTAATTGATATAATAATATTTTCATTAATAGTGAAGTTTGAATAATACTGCATAATATTGTATTATATAAGTGAAAAACATAGTTATTTATCAATTTTAATAAATATTAATTCAAGCGTATTTAAAATTGAAGGAGAGAATGGGATGTGATATCGTGTATTCAATTATCTTAGTAGAAGATGATATTATGCAAAGAGAAATATTAAAAAAAATGATTTTACAAATGCATGAATTTATAAAAATTTATGAAGCGGATAGTGAGAAATCAGCTTTGGATATAATCGAGAATAATGATGTCGATATGTTTTTGATTGATATTAGTTTAAAGGAATCCTCGGGATTAGACCTTGCAATGAATATTAGAAAAATTCCAAAATACGAATTTAGGCAAATTATTTTTCTAACAACTCATATGGAATATATCACACAAGCATTTAAACAAACCCATTGTTATGACTATATATTAAAACCATATGATAAAGATGAAGTTCAAACTATGATTAATAAGATTATTCTTAATGAAACTAATAAACTTAATAGTAAACCAAAGGAAGTTAATGTTGAAGATACTAAGGAAGTAGTTGTAACCCTTAAAAGTGGTGTGTTTTTAGGAATTAAAATAAAAGATATTATTTTTATAGAAGTTAAAGGGAAAAATTGCGAAATAAATACTACTAATGGAATGTATGTTGTTAACAACACAACTTTAAAGAAAATGATGAAATTAATAAACTGTGAATACATAATTCAAAGCCATAGATCTTATGCAATAAATAAAAAATATATATCAGTAATAGAAAAACAAGATTTTAAGCTGAGTAAGGTGTATTTTAATAATTATGAAGGTACAGCATTATTAGGCTATAAATTTAAGGATGATGTTATATCTGAATTTAAAAAAGGGAAAGTGATAATATGTTAAGCAGCATTATTTTAAATGGTTTAGATATGGTGAATATTATCTATTTGTGGGATGTATTAAATAAAAAAGATCGTGATATTTTAAAACTAGTATCAAGCATAATGTTAGCAACGCTATTAACAACAATAGTCCAGCACTTAAATTTGAATTTTGTTTTTGAGTACCTGATGATTGTTATGTCAATAAAGATTATGTATAGAATGAAGTTAAAAGATATTATATTAGCATTTCTTTTAGCTTTGCTTATAATTATGAGTTTACAACTAATACTTACAGTGTTTATTGATAGTTTTATATATAATAATACTGCTAAGATAATTGCTATAGAATTAATTATTTTATTAAGTATAATAATATTCTCAAAAACTAATTTAGGAAGAAATATTACTTTTAAGGATATAGATAATAATATTATATTTAATTTTGTTTTAATATGTAGTATTTATACAATAACTCTTAAAATTATTTGGGATTATGATAAAAATATAATTTTAAATAATATAGCTACTATTTCTGCAATGTTGAGTGCATTAGTAGTTTTTCAAATATTGACTTATTCAAGCATTGTTAAATTAACAAAAGAAAAATTAAAGTTAGAGGTTTCAAATGAGTATAATGAAGTTATTGAAGAGATAGTCCAGGAAATAAAACAAAGACAGCATGACTTTATTAATTATAAAAATACAATAAAAGGTATAGTAGGAGTTGTGGATGAAAAGGATATCAAAGAAGCAATTAATAACTATATTAAAGATGAGGATGTATATGGAGATAAGATAAATGCTCTTATTTATATTGATAATGTAGTTATTAGATCAATAGTATATAGAAATATGTGCAAATTTAAAAAATATAATATTAATTTCGATTATGAAATTGAAAATAACGTCTTAGATGATGTTTTAAGTTATCGTGAATTATCAAATGTGTTGAATAATTTATTAAATAATGCTTTTGAAGAAGTATCTAAAGAAGAGTGCAAAAATAAGAATATTAAAATTAAAATTTTTAATAAGAGTGGAACAGCTAATTTAATAATAGAAAATCAAGTGGTGGATATTAATAATATTAATTTAAATGAAATATTTACAAGAGGATATTCAACTAAAAATACTGGCACAAGAGGGTATGGACTTTACAATGTACAAGCCATAGTAATTTCACATAAAGGGTATATAAAGATTAATGTTGAAGATGGGAAAATTATTTTTAATATAACTTTTAATAGATCAGTAAAATAGTACACATAAGTAATTGTGGCCTGTAAAAAATACAAGCCACAATTTACTGTCAAAAGAAATATTATAATATTAATGTAGAATGTAGAATGAGGAATGTAGAGAATTTTACTTTAATATTTCTTCAGGACATTCTGGTTCTCCATACAATGTAGCACAGCTTACATTTAATCTTACATTAAATACTTTAAGTAAGATGGCTGCTAGAGAGTTTGTGAACTTTTCCATTTGAAACAACTCCTTTTATGTATAAAATGATTAGTTGAATTATTTGAAGAAAAGTACTCATTAATATACAGTTACTAATTTTTGTATCTTGTATTTGAAAAAAGATAATCATCCAAAAGGTAAATGATATTAACGAAAGCACTTTTAACTTGGCTTTATTTTTTATAGGTCTATTTGTATTAACGCAAGGAGCATATAGTCCAATTATAACTAGGGATATTATAAAGAAAATTACATAGTAATAAGTGCTTAGCTTTGGAAATAATACACTAAATATTACTACTATTAAAAAATGCAGAATACTGGACGTTAAACATCCAACAAAAGTTTTAGAATGAATGCCACCAGCTATTGGTCTTGTCGAAAACAGAATAACATAAGAAAATAAGAATAATGAGAACTGATTTAAAGATATAAATATTAACGAGATTATTATAAGCTTTGCTAAATCTCCTAAAATCATCTGTATTGCATAATCAATTTTCATTAAGTCTGTTAGGGACAAAGAAGCATTATTTTTACGTAAGTATCCAGTTATAAAATTTGAAACTGACTTAATCATTTTAACTCCTTTAGTTAAAGAATTAATTTATGTTATATAAGTTATATACATCATGGGACAGAAAAATACAATATAGTTGGAATGAAAAGCAGTTTTTAGGGAATGAAAAGAAGTAATTGGGATAAATAGGATGAAAGAGCGAAATGCTTATCTTTCATTCCATATTTCGTTCGTTTGGAGGAATTTGTATTTACATAGTTTAATTATTGTGCAAATATATAGATGTGGGAGAATTATAATTCAATAATGGTATAAGGGATTGTAATAAAGGATTTTATTTTCTATTCAATGAGGCAGAACTCATTGAATACCAAAATAAAATCTGAAAGAAATGAGAAGGTTGTATACTATATACAGTTATTCTCTAAAACGCATTAATAAACCAAACCCAATAAAATCATATAATACTATCAAATTAGCTATAGTTAAAAAATCACTTGAGATTGGTCATCTTAAGTGATTTTTTATATATTAAGAATTAATTATAGCTTCATAAGCTGAGATAGTATTAAGAGCTGTCTTATTCCAAGAGAAAGTTTTACTTCTAGTAAGGCTTTTTTTTACCATAGTGAGCTTTAATAAACTATTACTTAAAACTCTTTCAATATCATAAGATAATGCATCTATGTCATTAGGATCTATAAAAAGTGCAGATTCATAGCATACTTCTGGAAGAGAAGTGACATTAGATGCAATTACAGGAGTTCCACAAGCCATAGCTTCTATTGGGGGAAGTCCAAAGCCTTCATAAAAAGATGGGTAAACTAAAACCTCTGTAGCATTATAAAATAACGGCATATCTTCAATAGGAATAAAATCTGTAAATACCACATTATTAGAAATGTGCAATTCTTCAGCTCTGTTTTTGTATTTAGAATATGAAGGGCCTTTTCTACCTGTAATAACTAACTTAAAGGTTTCTTTTAATTTATTAGGAAGGGCAGAATAGGCTTCAATTAAACCTAAAATATTTTTTCTTGGACTAAATCCGCCAACATATAATATAAAGTCTTCTTGAATTCCATATTTTTGTGTAATAATGCTTTTAGATTGGCATTTACTCATAGGCCTATAGATATCTTCGGCAGCAAGTGGTGTTACATAAATTTTATCAGCAGGAAATTTGAATTCATTAGCAATATCAGCTTTGGAAAAATTAGAAACTGTAATTATTCCATCGCAGCTATCCAAAATTTTAGGTAATTCATCATTAAATATTTTTAAATATCTATCACTAACGGTTTCAGGCATTTTTAAGGGAATTATATCATGAAGAGTAATAACCTTTTTGCATTGAATATTATCTGAAAGTCCAACGCCATTTTGAGGAACATGGTAAAGCTCTATATCTGCATTGTTTAATATATTTGGAACATTTATATCATCCCAAAAACTTTTAGAAGGAGCTGATTCAACAAGTTCCATTTTAAAATTACTTTGTAAATTATCAATAGAGTCACATTGTGGTATAAAAATTAAATAGTTATTATCACAATCAACTTTGCTTAAACTTTTTATCAATTGATTAGTATATGTGCCTATGCCAGTACCATGATACCACTTTGCAGCCCTACCATCTATTCCTATTTTCATCATTAAATCCTTTCATAGAATTTGTGTTACTGTATTATATTAAAAGAATATAAAAAATGTTAATAAAAGAATTAATATACACATATAAATATACAGGAGGTGAGAAAGATGATGAGGGAATTTGAAATAGAAAGACAATTCAACGTTAAGATAGAAAAAATCAAGGCTAACAAAGGGGTTTACTATCTTAAAACAGATAAGGGCGAAAGATGTTTAAAAAAGATAAATTATGGACCTCAAAAATTATTATTTGTGTATGGTGCTAAAGAGCACTTAAGGAAAAATGGTTTTGATAATTTAGATAAATACTATTTAAACATAAATGGAGAGCCCTTTGCATTAGTAAATGAAGATTTATACACTTTATCAGAATGGCTGGAAGGAAGAGAATGTGACTTTCATAACATAGAGGAAGTTAAATTAGCAGCTAAGACTCTAGCCAATCTTCATGAGGCATCTAAGGGATATGACCCACCTGAAAATTCTAAATTAAAAAGTGACCTTGGAAGATGGACACATTTAATAGAGAAAAGGATTAAATCATTAGATAAAATGAGAGACATGGTGAGGAAAAAAAGTATAAAAAGTGATTTTGACATGCTTTATTTAAAATCTATGGAATTTTATAAGGAAATAGGGAAAGAATCGTTACAAACTTTGAATGAATCAGATTACTATGAATTATGTATGCTTGCAGAAAATGAAAAGAGTTTTTGCCATCATGATTTTACGTATCATAATATAATTTTAAGTGATGATATGGGTGTACATGTTATAGATTTTGATTACTGCAAGAGAGAGGTTAGAACCTTCGATATAAGCAACTTTATGATAAAAGTTTTAAAGAGAGTTGAATGGAATATAGACTTTGCAAATGCCATTATAGATTCATATAATTCAGTATCTCCATTGAAAAAGGAAGAATATAAGGTTTTATATTCTTATCTTCAATTTCCACAAAGATATTGGAGACTTGCTAATAGGTATTATTATAACGAAGTCAATTGGGCACAAAATACCTTTGCAAGTAAGTTAGAAACAATAATAAATGAGAAGGAAAAACAATTAGATTTCTTAGAAAAATTCAAGAATGAATATAATATATAGATATTGTAAAATAAAGCTGCTTAAAAGTGATTAAAAACTATTAAGCAGTTTTTATTTTGAGAATAGGCAAATGCTTTGTTAATTGTAACTTATAATTATTAAAGCCATATTATAAGTTATAAAGGAATATGTAGGAGAAAACTATGGAGATTGGTGATATTGTTGTAAGGAAATCCTATAATAAAGATGTTACCTTTAAGGTTATTGATATAAGAGAAGAGGATGGAGAATATAATATTATTTTAAAGGGGATTAATATAAGAATAATTGCTGATGCAAGTATGGAAGATCTTGAACTTGCAGATGAAAATAGTGGCTCTAAAGATAAAATTTTAAATACAAGAGTGAATGAAGCTATAAAGCAAGCGATGATACTTAGAAGCGATTTTAGGGATAAGGTTGAAAAATCCCCTAAAATAAAAAATAAAAATGAGCTTATGTTTGGAAGGCCAGGGAAAATATTGCATGTAGATGGTGATAGTGAGTATATGGAAACTTGCTTGAAGGTATATAAACAACTGTCCTTGGATGCAGTTGGAAGAGCTATAGCTGAAGCAGACCAACCAAGGGTAATAGTGGATTTAGTTAAGGAAATTAAGCCAGATATAGTAGTGTTGACTGGACATGATAGTGTACTAAAACAACCTAGAGACTATTTGGATTTAGATAATTATAGAAATTCAAAATACTATTTAGAATCAGTAAAAAATTTGAGAAATTATAATTCAAGTTATGATGAATTAGTAATATTTGCGGGGGCCTGTCAAAGCTGCTATGAAAGAATTTTGGATGTAGGTGCTAATTTTGCCTCAAGCCCTAATAGAGTTTTAATCCACTGCTTAGACCCTGTCTTTGTATGTGAGAAGATTGCTTATACTAGAATAGATAAGGTGGTTTCTATAACAGATGTAATTGAAAATACCATAACTGGAATAAGGGGTGTTGGAGGATTGCAGACTAGGGGGAAGTATAGGGAAGGGTATCCTAAGTCGCCGTACATTTAATTTTGGCAGCCTTAATTGGCTGCTTTTTTAGACTGCTAGGCAGAGTGGTGAAACACGAAGCAGGGGGAGTTAACCTGAAGGAGGATATATGTAAAAATTGAGAATATTCTAATATGGTAATATTCCTCACCATATTTAATCTTTAGAATATTACCATAGAAGAATATATATTCTTAAGAATATACTTTAAGAATGTGGCGGAAAGGATTCTAGTATAAAAAATAGGATTTAAATTTGATTGTGTCTAATAGAGAGCACGACGACTACCGACGAGAATAAATATCAAAATTAAATATGTATTAAAACATAAATTAAAGCTGAAAGTTATGGGGTAGATAGTTTTCAGCTTTTATCAAGTTTGGAGATTTTTATAGTGATTTTAATTCTTTTAGCCGTAAATTTAGTTTTATATTTAAGGAATCTCTTAACAGTAGGAATAGATACATTTAAAATTTCAGCACATTGAGCATTAGTATATCCCATTTTATTTTTCCAAGCCTTAAATTTTATAGGTACATCGTTATAGTTTATATATATGACCGTATTGGAGAAATCCAATACGTTTTTTTAGGCAAAAGATTAAGTTTTATAATTAATAAAATAATGTGGCACAAATTGATAAAATCGTGGCGCATGATGATGTTAAAATCTGATGAGATAAATAATATAATCCTAACATAAGATGAAGTTAATTTTGTTTATGCAATAGATAACTATTACATCTATAAAATATAGGAGGGTTATATATGAGTAAAAAAGTAGCACTAATTACAGGTGCATCTTCAGGTATTGGAAAATCAACTGCGATCGAACTTAACAAAAGAGGTTTTATAGTTTATGGAGCAGCTAGGCGAAAAGATATGATGCAAGACCTTGAGGTAAAAGGAATACATACAATTTCTTTAGACGTGACAAATGATGAGTCTATGGTTAAATGTGTTAATGAGATACTTAATAATGAGGGCAGAATTGATGTACTTGTAAATAATGCAGGATATGGTTCATATGGAGCAATAGAGGATGTACCAATGGAAGAAGCACGTCGTCAGGTCGAAGTTAATGTGTTTGGGCTTGCTCGAATGGTACAACTTGTAGTGCCAAGTATGAGAAAAAATAAATCTGGTAGAATTGTCAACATTTCCTCTATGGGTGGAAAAGTATGGACTAAATTTGGTGGCTGGTACCATGCAACCAAGTTCGCAGTAGAAGGTTTTTCGGATTGTTTGCGATTGGAACTAGAACCATTTGGAATTGATGTAGTTGTTGTTGAGCCAGGCGGAATAACAACTGATTGGGGTATTATTGCCGCAGAAAAACTCCGAGATGCATCAGCAAAGGGGGCATATGCACAAGCAGCCAGCAAAACAGCAGATGGTATGATTAAGAATTATACCGGAAATCAAATGTCGAAACCAGAATTGATTGCGAGTTGTATTGGTAAAGCTGTAACTGTAAGAAGGCCTAAAACACGTTATCTAGTAGGTTATTTTGCAAAACCGATGGTAATCATGAAAACAGTTTTTGGGGATCGTGCTTATGATAGGATTATCAAAATGTTCAGTTAGTATAGTTTTAGAATTACGGTGTAGTCCTAATGAAAAAGGATTTAGATGAGAGAAAGATTAAAATAAATATTAGATTTGGAGAGATGATTTATATATGGATAATGTATTGTATATATTTAAAAATAAAACAGATCCCTATAATTTGAATTACACAATCAGTGGATATTTTTATCTGGCAAACTTCATTACCCATATTTTAAAGAAAAGATTGTAAAAATGACGTAAGAAGCAGAAAAGGCATCTATTCAGGCTTTTGCAGAGACAGAGCGAATTGCAGATTCAATTAAGGAACAGGGTGAATCGATGCAGAATTCTGATGCAATTCTTGAACAGCTACTATGTTTGTCAAGAGAATTGTCTGAGCAAAAAGAGATGGTATAATCAGAAGGTTTATTCTTAATAATAGGAGGTTAGAAGTGAAAAAGCTTGTAATATATTACTCTCATGATGGAAATACAAAGTTTATTGCAGAAACGATTGCAAGAGAAATTAATGCAGATATCACTGAATTAAAGACGAAAAAAACTATGAATGCGTCAGGTCTGATGAAGGTTGGATGGGGCGTTAGGCAACTTGTTAGTCAAAGTGAACCTGTTTTATGTGCAATGGAAAAAAATCCAACAGATTATGATTTAATAATTATTGGTTCACCTGTATGGACTTATACATTTGCTCCCCCAATAAGGACTTTTTTAAAAAATTATTCTATGTTAGGAAAAAAAATTGGGCTCTTTTGTTGCCATGGTGGACAGAAGGGTAAAACACTAGAGAACATGAAAAAATTATTGGACGGAAACATGATAATAGGAGAGTGTGAGTTTTTGGAACCACTAAGCTACGAGAAAGAGAATAATAAGAAAAAGGCGATTGTTTGGGCTAAGAAGATAGTGAACGAATAAGACACAATTCTTGGAATAAAGAGAGATGATGTGGCAGAAAAATTAGGATTTAGCAAAATGATGCTTATGGTACACTAATAGTAGCTTATGTAGCTGTATATATTCAACTATATAAGCTGCTTTTTATAATTAATAAGAAATATCGTGGCGCAAATTGACAAAATCATGGCGTATAATGATGTTAAAATTCAATAAAATAGAGAATATAATCTTAACATAGGATTAAGTTAAATTTGTTGATGCAATAGATGACTATTATATCTGTAAAATATAGGAGCATTATTTATGAGTAAAAAATAAGCATTAATTACAGGAGCATCTAGTGGAATAGGAAGAGAATTTTCTCGTATTCACGCAGCAAATGGTGGAGACCTTGTTATAATTGCAAGAAGAGAGGATCAATTAAATTAACTGAAACAAGAATTAGAAAAGAAATATAATATTAAAGTAAAAGTTATTGCAAAGGACTTAACATTGCCACAGGCACCTAGTGAGATTTATAATGAAGTAAAAGATGCAGGCATCGAAGTATCTGATATGAGTAATACACCTTTATTTGCAAAGACAGTAAGCCCACATATTGTTGCAAAAGATGGCTATAATGCAATGTTGCAAGGTAAATTAGATATTATTGCAGGGGTTACAGTTCCTCAAAAAGTTATGATGAGTATGTTACAATTTATGCCTAAAAAATTAATGTTAAAACAAATATATCAAATACAACAATAAAATAAAAATGAATAAATTCAAAAGAGAGATACACTAATCCGTATTTTAAATAAATATCTAATGATAGATATGGAGGGAGTTTAAATGTCTACTAATAAATTTATACTAGATAGAAAATTTGCAGATTTAATCGAAAATCTTGGCATATCAATTGCAGAAGTACTAAAAAAATCTAACTTACCTGAAGATTTATTTAGTCATCAGATGCCTTCTTTAACGGCAATTGAATATATTAATTTTATGGAAATATTAAAAGAGTTATCAAATGATGAGTGTATCCCAATAAGGATTGGTACAATAGAAAATATAGAAACATTTTCTCCACCTATATTTGCAGCTTATTGCAGTAGGAATGTATTGACTTGTATGAAAAGAATATCAACATATAAGAAACTTATATGTCCATTAGTATTCCTAGTTAATGAAAATAAAGATAATATAACATTGGAGATGACTTTTGAAAATACAGAAAATGAATTACCAGAGTTTTTAGTTGCAATAGAAATGGTATTTTTAGTACAACTCATTAGAAATGCTACTAAAACTCGTATTATCCCTAAAGAAGTTGTGACAAAGCATAAGATAGATAACGATAATTATGAAAAGTTTTTTGGAATAAGACCCAAAGTAGGAACCAGAAACATATTGACAATATCAAAAGAAGATGCACTTCGTTCTTTTATAAGTCAAAATGATGCTATGTGGGAATATTTTGAGCCTGAACTAAGAAGACGACTTAGCGAATTGGATATAGATGACACTTATGCAGCTAGAGTTAGAAGTGCACTTATAGAACTTTTACCGGCAGGAGAAGGAAGTATAGATGATGTGTCATCAAAATTAGGCTGTAGCACAAGAACTCTTCAAAGAAAGTTAAAGGAAGAAGATACTACATTCCAAAAACAGCTAAACCATACCAGAGAACTACTTGCAAGGCATTATTTAAAAAATTCAGCTATATCGAGTGATGATATAGCTTACCTATTAGGGTATCAAGATTTAAATTCTTTTGTAAGAGCATTTCATATATGGACTGGCATGACAATAAGTGAGTATAAAAAGAAAACAAATTAATTTAAAAATTCATGTGATAGCTATGGATTTTTATTTGTATCTAATATCACTGCTTATATTTTTGATATTTCTTTTTTTAAGCTATGTACAGAATATGAGATTTTATTTTAGGTTTAATAATATAGTAGCAAATTAATTGAATTTACATAGACGACTAGCTATAATTAACAATATAATGCTTTGCTTTAGGAAATATATACATCACCATCGCCAACCACTATTATTTTGTAACTAGATTTTAATGGCGTTAAGTCATATTTAATAGATTTAGGATTAAGTTTTATAGATTGAAGTGTAGCTAAGTTATCATCTAAAACAATTATTAATGAACTTTTATTTGTAGAGACGTTTTGAATTTCATAAATTTTATCTGTCAAAAGGGCTTCAAAATCACTTAAGTTATAAATACCTTCCTTAAATACATTTGTTGTAATAGGAGTAGTAGCGCCTATTATAACAAATGATAAAATAAGAAATACAAAAATAATTTTTTTCATTTCTAAAACCACCTTTCATACTTATTATGCTATTTTGATTTTATAATATGTATTATTAATTGTTGTTTTTTTAGAGTTTATGTTAACAAAGCCAGTGATAAAAGGGTATGTAATAAATAAACTCAATACAATAATAAAAGCAAGCAAAAACCTTCCATATCCATGAATTTTCTTTTTAAGTTTATTAGTATTGATTTGGTTGTTAATACAAATCTCCCCATTCAATATTATATTTTTTAACTTAAGTTCATTACATAAACGGTATAAATTATTATAAATATTGTATCAACAAAAACTATCCAATTTATGTTTTGAAATATATTTAATTTCTTGATTTTAACAAAAAATAAATGTAGTGAAGAAAATAATATTTAGTTTGACTAAGCCCTTAGAGTTGGATCTATAATTTATGTTTAAATAAATTCAAATATGGTAGAATAAAAGATAAGATTGCTTATAAATAATTAAAGGTAGGTGGTTAGCACATGGATAAAGAGCAAATAATAGATAAATTGAAGTCAAATGAATTTGTTGATTTTATAAATAAATACAACATCATAACTGTGATTTTGTTTGGCAGTATAAATGGAAATGACTTTAATGAAGAATCAGATGTAGATTTAGCCATGATAGCTGATACTGAAATTGAATTGGATAAGGTTTTAGATATAGAATTATTTTTACAAAACCTATTGGATAGAGAAATAGATGTTTTAGACTTAAGAAACGATGAAGTAGATTTATTCGTAAAGATAAACATTTTAAATAACGGTAAGGTAATTTATTCTTTAGATAATAATGAAGCATTGGAAGCTATATATAATGAAACTGATAGAATTTATAAGGAAAATGAAAATTTCATGTATTTTAGAAGAGGAGATGTTCTATATTGAATAAAGAAAGACTAATTAAAATAATAGAAGATATGCAAGAATGTATTGTGGATATAAACGAATGTCTAGAATTATTAGCAACTAGAAAAGATGACAAATTGATCATTAAATTATCAAAATCAAGCTTGCGACAATTATTCGTTAGCTTTCATACAATATTAGAAGACTTGTGTTCTATAGTTCTTAAAGAAATAAAGAAATATAAAATAGGAATTACTCTACATGACAGCTTAATCATTCTAAAAGAAAATGGAATCATAAATGAAGAAACTTATGTATTTCTTGAAAAGTCAAGATTACTTAGAAATAGAATCTCGCATAGATACAAAGAGCCAAAGCATGAAGAATTAATTGAACATATTTTAACTTATAATAATAAATTTGAGGAAATAGTTAAGATAGCAAAAGCGTATTTAAGAGACTAAATTTTGTGACATTTGGTGCTATAAGCTGGGGCTGTGAAATCCGGAGTAGGGATAATAGAAGCAAGATAAAATTGAAAACCTGTAGATCCTTTATTTTAGAGGATTTACAGGTTTATTTGGGTTGTATATTGGGAATTTATGAGATTTAAAGTAGAATTAACCACGACTTAACAGTGATTTAAACTAAAAGGAGTAACTTTTTTATTAGGGACAAATTATTTATTGAGGTGGTAATACTATATGAGAATTAATAAAAATGTTAAATTTATTCTTCCAATTGCTGTAGCTACGGTTATGGCTACATCAGCTTGTATACCTTTCATAACAAATGTTAATGCTGAGATTACAGGTAACTCAGGAATTCAAGGTTTTTCATTACCTAAGGTGACAGGAGCATACAACATTAATTCAGGTGTTGGTTCAGATCCAAAAGAACTTGATTTTGCTTGGTTTACACAAGCTTCTGGAAAAGCACAAATAAAGATTGCACGTACAGCTGATATGAAGGGTACAGACTTTCCTTCATCTGCAACTATTCAAGATGCAGACCAGATGGCTGTAAAAGCAACACAATCCATTGATCAAAAGTATACAGTTCTTGCTGATATTAAAGGAGTAGGTAATCCTGCTAATGAGGGGGATAATGTCTATAATGGGAAAAAGGCATTAAATGCTCCAACTGGTGAATATTCAAACAAAGCTAAAGTAAAAGACTTAGACTCAGACACACAATATTCCTACTCTGTAAGTGATGGACAAGGAAATTGGAGTCCAATTTATACTATTAATACATTGCCAGCAGATAAAGTAACCTTTGCTGCTTTTGGTGATCCACAAATTGGTGCCTTTGATAATTCAAAGGGTACTGCTAAATCAAATGCTACAGGTGGTCATAAGAATTTAAGCGATGACAAAACAGCATGGAAAAATATGCTTAAACTAGTGACTCAAAATAAAGATTTAAACTTCCTTTTTACAATGGGAGATCAAATTAATGACTATAATTACTTGATTCAACCTTCAAATGCATCGGATGGACAATGGTATCAATATAGAGACTTTTTCAATCCTGATGATTCAGTAAATTATATGCAAAGTATGCCTTTAGCTGCTTTCTCAGGTAATCACGATCATCAAATGGGTGAATATTATGGGTACCACTATAATCAACCAAACTTAGGTAAGCTTGGTGCTACTCAATATGGAAATGATGGTGACTATTGGTTTACAGCAGGCCCAGTACTTTTCATGGTATTGAATGCAAATAATTATGGTACTGCTGATCATGATCAATTTATAGCTGAAGCTATTAAGGCTAACCCTAATGCAAAATGGAAAGTGGCTTCATGGCATCAATCAGCATATAGCGAAGCTAATCACAATACTAAAAATGAAATTGATGATCCAGTTTTAACAATACGTAATACTTGGACAAAAATGATGGATAAATATAAGATCGATGTTGTATTACAAGGACACGATCATTATTATACTCGTACTGCACAAATGTTAAACGGAAATGTTGTTGATCCTAGTACTGGAGCTCCTGAAACTTTGAAGAATAATGGAAGCGCTCAAGCACCAGGTACTTCAAATCCAAATGCTACTTACGCAACAAAAGAATATCCAAATAGTGTAACTAACCCTAAAGGAACAGTTTACTTTACTCTTGATACAGGTACAGGAAGTAAATATTATGATGTAAACAAAGGTAATAATGATTCAATTGGCGGAAGTGCTGATCACTCCTTTAGTGTTGTTGGATGGCAAGGATATGTTCCATCTTATTCTGATATAAGTTTTACAAATGATACTTTCACAATTAAAACATATGCAACAAGTGATTTTACAGTTGAAAATCAAACACTAATTGACAGCTACACAATTACAAAGAAATAAAGATATTTTAGTGAAGCACAAGCAGTCAAGTTTATATTCTATAGACTAGGCTGCTTGTTACATAAAATTAAGCTGCATTTTATAAGAGCAGTACATTAAGTAGGAGAAGCAAAATGAAGGTAAATTTAAATTGGAATTCATCTATAAAAATATGTGGTAAAATTATTGGACCTATTGCCGTTTTATTAATTTATATCGTAATGGCTGTGAGTTTTAGTTCACATACGCCGATTTATAATCCATATAGCTCAGGGGCTGGAGGAGAAATGCATTACGAAAAAGGTAAGGTTGTTTCAATCGATGAGCAGGTAATAAACCCTTCAGGTTTCTCCGAACTATATATTGGGAGACAAATTGTTAATGTGCTTATAGAAAGTGGACAATATGAAGGGCAGACTTTTCAAGTTAATAATGCTCTTAATTATGACACTAACTTTGTGCTTCATAAGGGTCAGGATATTGTAGTATCTATTAATACCTCTACTGGAGATAAATCACTGGTAAATGTTTATATGTTTGCTCCATCTAGAGTTGTTCCTTTGCTTGTGCTTATAGGTATTTTTATTGGAGTAATGTGTTTAGTAGGAGGCTGGCGTGGTTTTCATTCTATACTAGGGATTATATTTACTTTGACTACAGTTTTATTTATATTTATTCCACTACTTTTCCATGGAGTATCCGTGGTTTTAGGAACTATTTTACTTGTTATAATAACTTCCTGTGTAACCCTATTTTTAGTTGGAGGTTTTGACCGCAAAAGTATATCTGCAATATTAGGAACAGTAGCAGGTGTAATTGTATCAGTTATCATTATGCTTATTTTCAGTAAGCTTTTAGGCATATCTGGCTATACTTCTACAGATGCAGATGCAATGCTTAATATTGCAAGTCAAACTAAACTTCAAGTGAAGGATCTTCTGTTCACAGGAATTATAATTGCTTCACTGGGAGCTGTAATGGATATTGCTATTTCCATTGCAACATCTATAAATGAGCTTAAGAAGCAAAAGGAAGATGCTACTTTTAAGGAATTATTCAGCTCAGGAATGAATATTGGGCGAGACATGATGGGAACTATGAGTAATACGCTTATTTTAGCATTTTTAGGGGAATCTATTTTCTCTTTCATTTTGATGTATTCTTATCAAGTACAGTTTAGGCAATTGTTTAATTCTAATAGTATTGCAATTGATATTCTTAATGCTATTTGCGGAAGTTTAGCAGTTGTTTTAACAGTGCCAATTGTAGCTGCTATTGCAGCAAAGCTGCTTCAAGGAAGTCAAAGTTCTTATAAAGCGCAAGATGGAGAATTAGCAGAAAATAAGGAAATGACAAGTACTTTGAAAAATGGGTATGCTTTAGAAATGAGCAGAAAGTAATTTAAAAAGTGTTTATTAAAGAATTATATATTGTAAAAAAAGCTGAGAACTATGGGGGTGATAGTATTCAGCTTTTTTTGTTGGGGACTGTCACTTGGAAGTTGTTGGAGACTTGTGGTTTGCTAGAGAGGTGATAATTTTACTATTCATGTTTTTGTTTATGTTTAAAAAAAGCTAAATATGGTAGAATAAAATATATGATGGAATGAGGAAGTGAATTGATATATGAGAAAAAAGTTTAATGTAACGGGAACTTGTATACCTAACAAACATTACATGGTAAATACTTCGAATAAAATGAAAAAAATAATAAGGTTAATTGAAGATGAAGAATATTTTATTATAAATAGACCAAGACAGTACGGAAAGACTACAACATTGTACCTACTTGAAAAACTTTTGAATGAGGATAGTGAATATTTAGTTATATCTATAAGTTTTGAAGGTATTGGAGATTTAATTTTTGAAGAAGAAAAAAGGTTCTCAAAAGGCTTTTTAAATTTAATTGAAAGAACTCTTTTCATGGGTAATGAAGAAATATCAGAATTTGTAAAAAATGAAAAAAATGATGTAGAAACTATGGATGATTTATCGCACTTTTTAACAAAGTTTATATTAAAGTGTAATAGGAAAGTAATTTTAATGATAGATGAAGTTGATAAAAGTAGCAATAATCAATTGTTTTTGAGTTTTTTAGGAATGCTTAGAAATAAGTACTTATTAAGAAACACTGGTAAAGATTATACCTTTTATAGTGTAATACTTGCAGGAGTCCATGATGTAAAAAGTTTAAAACTGAAAATAAGACCAGAGGAAGAAAGTAAATACAATAGTCCATGGAATATAGCTTCTGATTTTAATGTAGATATGAGCTTTTCAGAAGAAGAAATAGGTACAATGCTTGATGATTACACTGAAAATAAAGGTGTAGTTTTAGATAAAGCTTACTTTGCAGAAAGGCTTTATTTTTATACTTCTGGATATCCATTTTTAGTTAGTAAGCTTTGCAAAATTATAGATGAAAAGATAATGGCAGAAGAGGAATTGAAATGGGAAAAAGATTATATGGAGCTGGCAGTTAAAGAAATCTTAAAAGAGAGCAATACTAATTTTGATAGTCTTATTAAGAATATAGAAAATAATAATGATTTAAAAGTATTAGTTAAAAGAATAATTTTAGACGGTACAGATATTACTTATAATCAAGATAATTTAATTATTAATATGGCAATAATGTACGGTATATTCAAAAATAATAATGGAAAAGTTAACATTCATAATAGAATATATGAGCAAAGAATATATAATTATATGAGCTCATTAATAGAAACTTCAACAGAGGTAGGAGCTTATAATCAAAGTGCAAAATTCATAAAAGCAAATGGAGATTTAGATATAGAAAAAATACTTGTAAAGTTTCAGGAATTTTTAAAACATGAGTATTCAGAAAAGCGAGAAGAGTTTCTAGAGGCAGATGGAAGATTGGTTTTTCTAGCGTTTATAAGTCCTGTCATAAATGGAACTGGGTTCGCATTTAAAGAAGTGCAGGGTGGGGAAGAAAAGCGCTTTGATATAGTTATAACTTATAACAAGAAGATGTATATTTTGGAGTTGAAGAAGTGGAATGGAGAAGAATATCATAAAAAGGGTATGCTTCAATTAGCTGAATATCTTGAGCAGTATAGTTTAGAAGAAGGGTATCTCTTAATATTTGATTTCAGAAAACTTAAGGGTGAAGCAGGAAATGTGGCAAGGAGTACTGTGACTTTTGAGGGGAAAAAGAAAGAGATAGTCGAAGTTTATTGTTAAGGTGCTACTAAAAATTTAGGAGAATAGTAAGAAATTAATAATATAATTTACCAGACAAAAAAAGTTTTTGAAGATACATAGAGTTAGATGTGGCAATGGATTAAGGAGTTAGTTTCTATAAATGAAATTATGTAAGGATTACTTGGTAAATTTATTGTGAAGGTATTATACTGATTGGGATATGAGATTTATTTTGATATGGAAATGGGCTTTTTTCTTTGGATTAACATTAACATGGGATGTATTTAAATAGTTAAAAACATAACTGAAAAGCCAAAGTCCAAACGATTAACATTAACATGGGATGTATTTAAATATTTGCTTTTGAATTGCTTTAAATAATTCCATGTTTGATTAACATTAACATGGGATGTATTTAAATTATTGGGTCATTCCTTGATCTTCTCTGAGCTTCTTGATTAACTTTAACATGAGATGTATTTAAATGTTATTCTAAATTCTTCTTCTATGATATTCCAACACGATTAACTTCAACATAAGATGTATTTAAATTAGCTAAAGGTAATTACACTGAAGTCTTGATCCTGGATTAACATTAACATGAGATGTATTAAGTTTATATATAAAAAATTACAGTAAAAATAGTAGAATTGTAACCAAGGTTATTATTTCTTATTAAAACTTAAATTTTATCCCAGGCATAAAGAAAGATAAATTCTATTAATGTAAGTAAAACTGAGGCATTAAGAAGGACTTTTTGAGTGCTAGCTAAAATTCATAAAACGGTTGGTAAATTTTTGCGTGAAAGTTGATTCTAAGAGGGATGAATGGTATTATTTATTTTAAGGAATGGCTATTTTGCTATGGATTAACTTTAACATAAGATGTATTTAAATTCTGTTCTGCAAAAGCGACCATTTCATCATTACCAGAGATTAACTTTAACATAAGATGTATTTAAATGTAAATTGTTTTGCATTAGCTTTTGTAATATAACCGATTAACTTTAACATAAGATGTATTTAAATAGAAAAGAGGATTGTAAATGAGTAAAAAGCAAATGAGATTAACTTTAACATAAGATGTATTTAAATTTATTTACATAAACAAGACTTAAAATATCAGCAGCTGATTAACTTTAACATAAGATGTATTTAAATAGATTCAATTCATTTTTAATTTCTTTTAAACGACGATTAACTTTAACATAAGATGTATTTAAATTAATGATTAGGATATATACTTTGTTTAACTGGATGATTAATTTTAACATAAGATGTATTTAAATAGTCAAATTGTTCTATTCCATCGCCGCTTTGCATTGTGATTAACTTTAACATAAGGTGTATTTAAATGAATCTCCGTCTAAATCATTCCAGTAAGGCATATTAAGATTAACTTTAACATAAGATGTATTTAAATTTTAATCTTGATTTAATCCTAAATCTCCTATCCTGATTAACTTTAACATAAGATGTATTTAAATGATGATAATTTTATATTTGAAATGTGTCCTTCAAGCGATTAACTTCAGCATAAGATGTTTTAAGTTAAAATATAATAAAGTACAGCAAAAAAATAGTGTGCCTGTAACCCAGCATTCTATTTCTTGCTTTTTAATTAATTTTATTAGAATTGAAAATAGAATCCGAATGTTATATAATAATAACAATAAATTTTAGGAGGAAATATTATGAAAGCATTTAATATGAAAATAGTAGATTTCATACATCATCACTAGCAAGACTTGGTCTGTTAAAAAGCAGATGCAAGTCTATAATTCGTAGGCTTGTATCTGCTGGTGATAATGAATTAGATGTTAGTAGTAATTTGTTAAACCATGTAGGATATATGCCTGCATGGTTTTTTGCATATGTAATGTTTAAAGATTAAAGGAAATATGAGGAGGAGAATGAACTATGAAAAATAATAAAATACAACCAAGTATATTACCAGGCTTTATGGAGCTATTACCAAAGGAACAGCAAATATTTAGAGATATGGTAAGAAAGATAACTAATGTATATGAGCAAAATGGATTTTTAGAAATGGACACCCCAATTATTGAAAAATCTGAGGTGCTACTTGCGAAGAGTGCAGGTGAAACTGAAAAACAAGTATATAGATTTAATAGGGGGAGTAATGATCTATCTTTAAGATTTGATTTAACAGTACCATTTGCTAGATTTTCAGCTCAATATTTCAATGAATTAACCTTCCCATTTAAAAGATATCAAATTGGCAAAGTATATAGAGGAGAGAGAAATCAAAGAGGAAGATACAGAGAATTTTATCAATGTGATATAGATATTATAGGAAATAATAAGCTTAGTGTTAATAATGATGCATTGGTAATTAGTATGGTATCTAAGGGGTTTAAGGCTATTGGTTTAAAAGATTATAAATTTCAAATAAGCAATAGAAAAATACTATCAGCTATTTTGGAAAAACTAGAAATTATTAATGCTATTGAAGTCATGGTTTTAATTGATAAGTATGACAAAATAGGAAAGGAAGAGTTTTTAAATTCATTAGTTGAATTAATAGGGCAAGAAAAAGCTGATGATATTAATAAAGCCATTAATATCAATGGAAGTAATGAAGAAATAATGAAACAATTAAGAGAACTAGATATAAATTCAGAGGAGTTTGAAAAGGGACTTGAGGAACTTTCTGTAGTTAGAAATATGCTAAAGATTTTTGGAGTAGAGGAGGATGAGTATGTAATAAATTTAAAAATTATAAGAGGCCTTGATTACTATACAGGAACTGTGTTTGAAACTTTTTTTATAGGAAATGAAAGATATGGTTCAATATGTTCTGGTGGAAGATATGATAATTTGGCTCAAAATTACACAGATAATATTTTACCAGGTGTAGGAATATCTATTGGACTTACAAGATTGTTTTTTGTATTGAAAGAAATAGGGTTCTTAAAGGATTATAAGGTAGAAAAATCAATAGAATATTTAATAATACCAATTGGTGATACGTTAGAATACTGTGCAGAGGTTTATAATAAATTATTAAACAAAGGGAAATATGCTGAAATATATCTTGAGGATGATAAATTAAAGAAAAAACTTAACTATGCTAATAAGTTAGGAATACCAAAGGTAATACTAATTGGTGAAGATGAAGTTTTAAATAAACAAGTGAAAGTTAAAAATATGGTTAATGGAGAAGAAACAATAGTTGGTGCTGAGGATTGATTCTAGGTGAATTTTTAGGAATATCGATGACTTCTTGTTTATGTTTAAATAAACTTAAATATAGTAGAATAAATTATTTTATATAAACAAGCCATGTTTTTTTAATAACATACGTGAATATTATTATGGTTGCTACATAAAATAAAGCTGAAAGGTGGATTGATAATGAAAAAATTTACTATTTTATTCTTAATATTATTATGTTTATCATTTAATATAATGACTATTTTACCTCTAGCACAAACTAGTGGCATTAAAGAAGGCTTATATACAGCATCTGATTTAAAACTTGCACCAAATAGTACTTATGTGATACAAAATCAATCCTCAGCTGATAGTGTCTTTGTACTTGTCTTTAATGAAAATAATGTTGTACAACAATCTTTACGCTTAGAGACTAAATCACCAAAATTTAATTTATTTCCTCTTAAATCAGAGTATAAAATATTGATAATTGGTAATGGCGACGTATCTATCTCTGAAACATAATTTTAGAGAATGTATTTTATATTTTAATAGGACATTTTTCTTTAGTAAATATAATTAAAATATTTATTACACACACTAAAGCGGAAGGTGGAAATTATAGTGAAGAATTTTTTCATTTCATTGCTAATTTTATTATTCTTATCATTTAATATTACTTTAATACCTTTAGCTATAGGCAATATCTTTAAGGAAGGCTTATATACACCATCGGATCTTAATCTATCATCAAAACCTATTTATAATATTCAAAATATTTCTAGTACTGATAATGTCTATGTACTTGTTTTTGATAAAACACATTCTTTATATCAATCTATACGAATGGAACCTAATTCTCCAAAGTATGTGTTATCTTTTGACCCAGACTTCAGAATAGCAGTAATTGGTAAAGGAGAAGTATTTTTCTCTTAAAAGACACTTTTTGAGTGTCTTTTTTATTTTTTCCTTTACCCTAAATTCTACGCGATATCTATAGAATATACATTCCACATGCGAATCATAAGGACACATTAAAATTAAAGTTTATATAAACATATGTTAAGTTTATACTTATACTTATGTCATTGATTTTCAATCGTATTACTTTTATCTAATCCATTATCTACAAGAATCGCATACAACGTACCATCTGCTTTCATCTCATTAATTTTTTCATTTAGATTATTTAATAATGTGATATCGCTTTTTTTAACTGCTATTCCTACAAGTCCATGTATTTCAGGAGTATAATCACTTAATATCTTTAAATAGAAGCTATTGTTTTTTAAAGAATATTCTACCAAAGCAGAATCAGATACACCTGCATCAATTTCCCCATTATTTATAGCATTCAATAAATTAGTATTATCTTCGAAAAACAGCACATTTTTTACTAAGTTATTTTTCTTCCAATCTTGTATTAAATCCGCAAATTTCGTACCTCTTATAGTTCCAACCACTGCATTTTTCAAATCATCCTTAAAATTAATTTTTGAAGCTTTTGGAACAATAACAACTTCTGATTCCTTATATAGCGGCTGAGTAAATGATACTATCTCTTCACGCTCAGGAGTTATATATATTCCATCTGCTGCCAGATCTATACTATCATCAGTATTTAGTTGGTTTAATAGATCTGCAAATTTTATTTTCTTTTCTTCAATTTTATTAATTCCAAGTCGCTTTGCAATTTCAGCTATGATATCAGCATCAATTCCGCTTAGCTTATTTGTTTCAGGATTTATATAAGCAAAAGGCGGGGCATCTGCTGAAACAAAAGTTAGTGTCCCTTTTTCTTTTATTGTTTGTAATCTATCCTTTACTGATGCAATATTGGTTATTGTAATTTTACTACTATTCGTATCACATCCAATTATTGCAATAAGACCTATAATAACAATTAAAGTGAATATTTTTTTCATAAGTAAAAATCTCCTTAAAACGTGAACTATTTTTTATAGTTATTGTTTGAAATTAAAATATGACTTATTCATGTTTTAAAGAATTTCAAATTTAAAAAAGAATGGTTTTATTGTTTGCTACATATAATCTACGATTTATTTTTGCTACGTCAAATCTACATGTTATACAGAGATTAATTTTAATATAAGATGTATTAAGTTTAGATATAGTAGAGAGCAGTAAACAAACAGTATACCTGTAACCAAAGACATTATTTCTTACTCTTGCATGAATTTTATTTCACTAGCTACATCATATCTGGCATTAGATAGAATATAAATTAATAAGTTTTTTATTAGTTTATAATTCAATATTTCTAAATTTTATCCCAGGCATAAAGCAAGATAAATTCCATTAAAGTAAGTAAAAATAAGGACTTAAGAAGAATTTTTTGAATGTTAGCTAAAATTTATAAAACGGCTGGTAAATTTTTTTGTGGAAGTTGATTCTAAGAGGGATGAATGGTATTATTTATTTTAAGGAATGGCTATTTTGCTATAGATTAACTTCAACATGAGATGTATTTAAATAATAGAAACTAGATTATTGGGCATTACAGGCATATTGATTAACTTCAACATGAGATGTATTTAAATTCTGCTTCAAACTCTCTTAAGCTTGTACTTTTTCCGATTAACTTCAACATGAGATGTATTTAAATATCCCACTTGCAATAAGATTATAATCAGTGCTTACGATTAACTTCAACATGAGATGTATTTAAATAGAGAATCAATACAAGAAATGTTATATGATATTGGATTAACTTCAACATTAGATGTATGTAAATCTAACTAGTTAGTACAAGTTATTCTAGTATTACGCAAAAAATCACCCTATTCATTTTTTAGTTGAATAATGTAATTTTTAAATCAGTTATTAAATTTTATATAATCTATAAATTCAAAGTTCTTGCTGATTCATAGAACAAGCTGAAATTTCTGTAATTATTCCCTGATGAATTTTATATCTGAAGAAGGAACACCTACAGCATCGGAAACATATCGCTCAACCTTCATGTGCAGATCATACTTGTTTCTTAAATGTGCAATAGTTGTCATCATTGGTGAAGCATGATGGGCGTCAATTGCATTCTGATCTCTCCAACTATCGATAAGTAAAACTGTTTCAGGATCATTCATCGGAAAGAAATATTCATATTTTTCATTTCCATCTTCGTTACGGATGGCGGTAGCAGTACCGCTGTTTTCCATTTCTTCTGCAAATTTTCTGGCATTTCCGTTTATTCCTGTATAGTATAAATTTACAGTGATACTCACTATATTCACTCCTTCTTCAAGTTATAATGTATATAATAAATTATAACATATTTATAAAATATCTCATTATTCAGTTTTCAAAGAACATATTTATTATTTATTACATCAAACTGCTAATTTAAGCATATTTTTACCAATATAAGGTTTAGGCACTTCCATTTGAAAAAGCCACAGTGCATTTATACAGGACATAGTTTAAAATCAAGTTGATCATGTGATTTAAGGTAATGAATATATTTTGATTGTTATTTTCAAGATAAAAATAAGTTTAACTGAACACCTTATCAATAGTAGAATAAGTGTACATTTGTATATGTAGGTGATATAATATTTATATAGTGAATATTATAATATTTTGTGATATAATGTCATGAAAAGTTGGAAACGATGATGAGTTCTTTTATTTGGGCACCTTAAGAATTCGTAGTTAGTGGTGCAACCCGCCAACAATTAAGTTATTAATTGTTGGCGGGTTTTTTTGAAATTTTAAGTATAAGGATGGGAGAGTAAAAAATGAGATGGCTTAATAATTTAAAGGTAGGTAGAAAATTAACATTACTTATAATATGTTCTTTAATAGGGTTATTTGCAGTAGGCATAACCGGATATTACTTTTTACTATCATCCAGTAAAAGTGTTGATTCTATGTATAATGAAAGGTTATTATCGAGTGAATGGTTGAGCGAATCTAGAGTACATGCAAGAGCTGTTACAGCTGATATCTATAGACTTATGGTAACAACGGACAATGCAGAAAATGAGAGTTTGATTAAAGATATTGATAATCGTGCTGAACAATTTAATAATTATATGAATCAGTATAAAAGTTTAAAGTTGGATTCATTTGAAACAAGTAAAATAAAAGAAATAGAAGATAACTTATCAAAGTATAGAGAAGGTAGAAAAATTGTTATTAGTTTAGCTAAAGAAAATAAAAATCAGGAAGCATATGAGTATTATGGAAGAAATGTTGATACATATGTACAAGCTTTCATGAATAGTTTAGTTGAACTTGGTGAACATAATAGACAAATTGCTGAAGAAATAAATAATACAGATAAATTAAATTTTAAGATTGCAGTAGTAACGTTTTTAATTATAGTTATTACAGCATCAATTTTCATAATTGTATTAGGTGTACTTATAACAAAACGTATTACTAAGAGATTAAATGATTTTGTAATATTTATAGGTGCTTTATCCAAAGGTGATTTTTCATTAAAGATAAAACCAGAGAATCTTGAAGATAAAAGTGAGTTTGGTATAGTATCAAATGCTTTAGATAAGATGACAAATAATATCAGAGAATTAGTTAAGCAATTAGGAGATACATCAAAACAATTAGTATCATCTTCAGAAGAATTAACTGCAAGTGCTGAACAATCAGCAGATGCATCAAATCTTGTTGCTACTGCTGTGACTACTATGGCGAATGGTGCAGATGATCAACTCGCATTTGCTAATAGTACTACTAAAGTAGTTGAAAATATATCTGATAAAATAAATGTAGTATCTGAAAATACAAAATCAGTTTCAACATTAACGGATAATGCTCAAACTTCTGCAAATGCTGGTGAAGAAGCAGTAGAAAAAGCTATTAATCAAATGGAAATAATAGAGAGAAAGACTAATGAAACGTCAATAATTATTAGTGAGCTTGAAGAAAAGTCAGTAAAGATTGGGCAAATTATTGATACAATTGAAGGTATTTCAGAACAAACCAACCTACTTGCATTAAATGCAGCTATAGAATCTGCAAGAGCAGGGGAAGCAGGGAAAGGCTTCAGTGTAGTAGCAGATGAAATTAGAAAATTAGCAGAACAGTCACAAGAAGCCACTAAAGAAATAGCCAAAATTATTAACGATGTTCAAAATAAAACTAACAGTGCAGTTTCAGTTATGAATGAAAACTCAAAAGAGGTTGATACAGGAGCAATGGTTGTAAATGTTGCAGGAACAAGTTTCCGTGAAATACTTCAAATGATAATAGCAATATCTGAACAAATTCACGAAATATCAAAGTCCATCAATGAAATAAGTGTTGGAACTAAAGCATCAGTTACTTCAGTGAATAATATTCAAAACATAAGTATGAAAATAGCAGATGAAACACAAACAGTATCAGCAGCAGCAGAAGAACAATTAGCATCTGTTGAGGAAATAGCTTCATCTAGTAAAATTTTATCTCAGATGTCTGAAGATTTAGGAAGTATTATAACTAAATTTAAAATATAATTTATGGTAGCTTGTTTATAATTATTTAGAAATTTAAATTATAAAGTCAAGTGAGGATGCCGTAGAAAACAACATTATTAAAAATTGAATAGTGAAAAAAGAAATTGTTTTGGAAGTCTAGTAGTAATGAATTTGAATTGATTACTACTAGGCTTTTTTAATTTAATTTTATTTTAATTAGTATTTTCGATTAATAATAACATTTTGATGTATTTAAATGAATCTGCAATCAGAGCTGCATTAATTTTCATTTTGATTAATTTAAATACTAGAAGAAGGACTATAGCATATTCCAAATACAAATGAGCTACATAATAATGGGAGGAGTATATATAATGTATGTGATATTTTGTAAAATATGTTAAGATAAGAGTTGTGTGAAATTATAATCTAAGAAATAATAGTAGTTAGGTGGGAACTGAAGATACTTAATATTTTATGTAGGAGGTTACAGAATGAGTTGTAAAATGTGTGAAAAGCAAAAAAATATTAAAGATGACCCATATTTTATTATGGAACTTGAAACAGGATATGTAATTTTAGGATGGTTCCAGAGGTTCAAGGGTTATACGGTTTTCAATTGTAAAGAGCATGGTCCTGAATTACACAACTTAGAACATTCTTTTAAAATAAAACATCTTGAAGAAATGTCTATAGTAGCAGAGGCTGTTTCTAATATATTTAAGCCTGATAAGATGAATTATGAACTACTTGGAAATGGATGTTCTCATATACATTGGCATTTATATCCGAGAGTGAAAGGTGATACTCCTATAGTTAGCTCAGTATATCAATTGTCAAATGAGGAATTGTTTGATGAATCTACAAGACCGAATGAGGAGCAGAGAGAAGAAATGAAAGAGAAGATTAAAAATGAAATTGTACGTCTACTTTCAAGATAAGTATTAATCGAAAAAAGAATTGTAGAAATGGCTTTAAGAGGGGTAATAAGCGAATATACAATAAAATTAAACTTTGAACTAATTCTATTTTTTAAAGCTTAAATATAGAAATATAGTTATAGTTAATATTCCTATTTCTATCAGGTTACCTTCTGTGACTAAGTATGCCACAATTAATAAAGGAATAAATACTATTATATAAGCAATTATATGTATTGTTTTCAATATAGAATTTTTTTCATATTTAAATTTAAATTCTATTAATCTACTTATATACATCATACTTAAAATAGTAATAGTGAAAACTATTATGAATGGAATCATGCCTATCCCCCCAAGAACTATAATTGCATTAATTATAACACTTATTCAATTTTCAAAGAACATTTTTTAGTGGTTTTACAATTCAATATTCCTAAATTTTATCCCAGCTGTAAAACAAGAAAAATTTCTTGAAAGTCGCTAAAAATAAGGCATCAAGAAGAACTTTTTGAGTGGTAGCTAAAATTCATAAAACAGCTGGTAAATTTCTATGAAAAAGTTGATTCTAAGCGGGATGGATGATATTATTGATTTTAAGGAATGGCTATTTTGCTATGGATTAACTTCAACAATAGATGTATTTAAATAGTATTATTTCTAAGTCAATGTTTGTACATACAATGATTAACTCAAACATTAGATGTATTTAAATCCACACTTTCGGTAGTAGTTCCGTAGGCACTTGTAAGATTAACTTCAACATGAGATGTATTTAAATTCCATTTGAAAATATAAGCATCCAGTTTCATTTCTGAACAACTTTAACATGGGATGTATTTAAATGTTGGTACTGGTGCAAATCCATTTCCTAATCCAACAGATTAACTTTAACATTAGATGTATTTAAATCCCAATAGTTAGTACGTCCTATTATTTTGTAATAAAAAATATCACGATATTCATATATTATTCTGAATATTGTGATATTAAAAATTGTTGTTTACAATTTAGTAACTTATTTAATTTATAGTTAATATTCATTCAAATAAGTCTGTAATAGATCTGCTAACTTTCCGATATGTATTCCATCGACAAATGAATGATGTGCTTGTATGGAAAATGGAAGCATCATTTTTCCATCTTTCTCGGAATATTTTCCCCAATCAAATAATGGTGTGGCATTATCCTTTTTACCAGAATTAGTATGTGAAATATGTGTATAAGATATCCATGGTAAAGGTGAAAATTGAAATATATCATTACCTAATGGACCTGTAAAGTACTCCTTTTGGTTTGAAGCTGCCTTAGTAGCCTCAATTATCCATTTCTTTTACTTTAACTTGATTATGAATCATTTAATTCTTTAATGGAAAATATAAATAAGAATCATTTTATTTATAGTGTTTACTGTTAATTAATAAAACTTATATATTTATATAAAATTAAAGAAAGGGGGATATAAAAGTTTATGAGTATAATATTTAAAATCTATACGAGGGATATAAAAAAAATAATAGCAAATACTCCTCTCATGATTATAATAGTGGGATTACTTTTAGTTCCAGCCTTATATGCTTGGATTAATATAATAGCTTCTTGGGACCCATATGGTAATACCAAAGGTCTGTTAGTGGCAACTGTAAACAATGATAAAGGTGCTGAAATTAAAAATATGGAAATTAATGTAGGTAAGGAAGTAATAGATAAATTAAAAGATAATCAAAGCATTGGCTGGACATTTGTTGAACAAAATGAAGCAGAAAATGGAGTGAGATATGGTAAATATTATGCAAGTATAACCATACCAGAAGATTTTTCAAGCAGCCTTCTTTCTGTTGCAGCAAATGGTGAACCTAATAGAGCTAAACTAATTTATTCTGTTAACGAAAAAATTAATGCCATTGCGCCAAAGATTACAAAAAGCGGACTAACCAGCTTACAAAGTGAAATAACCAAGTCTGTTACTGAAGAGGTAAGTAACACAATACTTAACTATATGAATGCCTATGGTACTGAGTTAGAGCAGATTAAACCTCAGTTGGAGAATTTTATAAATGTGGTAAGTGATATAGATACTAATCTTCCCCAAATTGGAGAAAGCATAAACAATGCTTATAATGGGGCTGTAAATATGAATAATTTTATAAAAAATATTCAAGGAAATATATACAATATAACAAATTCTCTAGATAATGCTCAAAATGTTATTAAAGCTAGTAATGATTTTTTTACTAAATTCAATAGTACCATAAAAAATATCTCTCCATATATCAAATCTGATTTAGCTGGGATAAAAGCTAATGTAAATGGAGCAAAAGACAACCTTAACAGCTTTAAGAATTCTGTAGATACAGATGCTAAAGGAGCGCAGGAGGCTTTAAAGGCAGCTGATGCTAATGTGGAAAACGCAATATCTGTTATTAATAATGATATAAATATACTTCAATCTATAAATGATATTTTACATAGTGATTTACTTTCAAGTTTCATAAACAAAATGCAGAATATTAGAGATCAACTAGTACAAAATAAATTAAATATAGATAATCTTATAAAGACTCTAAGTAACGGTAGTAAAAATTCTTCTGATGCAGTAGCTTATGTAATACAAAATATAGATAAAATATCTCAGTTTATGGATGATTCAATAGGAAATTTTGATAACACTATTTCTCCACAAATTAGTAGGTTGGTAAATAATACTACAGACATGGCAAATAATTCGTTAGGACTTTTAGAAAGTGAAAAAAATACTATGCCTTTAATAAATAATTTACTAAAAGATGCTGACATTGGGACTGCTTTAGGAGAAGAACATATTAAAAGTATTAAAGATAAATTTCCACAGATTGAGGAGAGTATTCATGCTAATACGGAAAAGCTTAAAAATTTGAATGATGATGAAAAATTCAATGAGCTTGCGACTTTTTTGCAGAAGAATACAAAAAACGTAAGCAGCTTTTTAGCAGATCCAATTGAGTTAGTGCAAAATAGAGTATTTCCTATCCCCAATTATGGGTCAGCTATGGCTCCATTTTACAGCACTCTTGCTATTTGGGTGGGAGGATTTACATTACTTTCTATATTATCAGTGTATGTAGAGCCATTTGAGAAGGTTAAAAATTTAGGAGCAACAAAAATGTTTTTTGGGAGATTTTTAACTCTTGCTACGCTCTCAGTGCTTCAAACTATTATCATTATTTTAGGAAATCTTTTTTTCATTAAAACTTATACGGTAAATCCAGCGATGTTGTTAATATTTTCCATATATGTAGGCCTGGTATTTATCATGATTATCTATACACTGGTATCTGTATTTGGAAATGTAGGCAAGGCCTTAGCTTTGATTATAATGGTGCTTCAAGTTTCTGCCTCAGGAGGAACCTTTCCAATACAGCTCACACCTAAATTTTTTCAAAATATAAGTCCAATGCTGCCTTTTACGTATGCTATAGGAGGAATGAGAGAGGCTGAAGGAGGAATTATTTGGAGTTCTTTATATTACAATATAGGAATTTTATCTATATATTTTTTTATTTCAATAATAATTGCTATTTTTCTAAAGGAAAAGGTGAATAAAAAATCTGAAAAGTTCGTTAATAAGATGCGAGAAAGTGGATTAGTTGGAGAATAAATACATGTTTAAATATCATATTATTATATATAAATTTTATAAGAGGTGCTTGCAGAATGTAGGTACATTTTACTATTGTTACATAATTGGAAAAAAAGTATTTAGGATAATTAACTTCAGCAATTTTATACCAGCCATAAAGCAAGAGAAATTATAATGAAAGTCAGTGAAAATAAGGCATTAAGAAGAACTTTTTGAATGGCAGCTAAAATCCATAAAACAGCTGGAAATTTCTATGGAAAAGTTGATTCTAAGTGGGATGGATGGTATTATTGATTTTAAGGAATGGCTATTTTGCTATGAATTAACTTTAACATGAGATGTATTTAAATGTACCTATAGGCATTTTCATAGCCTCGATTATATTGATTAACTTTAACATTAGATGTATTTAAATTCTGTTTTATCATTCGTAAAAAGTTTATAAAATGTGATTAATTTTAACATGAGATGTATTTAAATAAAGTAACATTTTTTAAATTCATATCTTCATAAAGATTAACTTTAACATGAGATGTATTTAAATTTTCTTTCATAGTCATAGATGAACATATGTAAGTTTGATTAACTTCAACATAAGATGTATTTGAATTTTAAGAGTATAATACTGGAAAATAAGTGTATGCTGACAAGAGAGCAATCGATAAAATGTATTTGATTTTTTATCAATTGCTTATTTTAATTAAGGTAGCATGTATTGATGATTATTAGTAAAATTAAGGTTTATCATAAAGTCATATGTTTATTAAAAATAGTTTATAGGATATAATATTAGCAATGAGAAGCAACTTATATTGATATGGAATGAGATAGAATATTTGCATGAAATGGAAGTGACAATATGGATTTTAAGCCATTACCAATAGGAATAGATAATTTTGAAATGCTAATTACTAGAGGGTATTATTTTGTAGATAAAACTTTGTTCATAAAAGATTTATTAGATAATAAAGCAGCAGTTAATTTATTTACAAGACCAAGACGTTTTGGTAAAACTTTAAATATGAGTATGCTTCAGTATTTTTTTGAGAATAGTAATAAGGATAATTCTTATTTATTTGAGAATTTAAATATAATGAAGGCAGGAGATCATTATACGTCACATATGGGAAAATATCCTGTGATTAATTTGTCTTTAAAATCTGCTAAGCAGCCAACCTTTCAAATGGCATATGAATGTATAATTGATGAAATTAGTAAGGAATATACAAGACATATTTATATATTAGAAAATGATAAATTATTAGATAATGAAAAAGAAAATTTTTTAAATATCATGAACAAGAAAGCAAAGGATTCAGATTATGTAAAGGCGATGCAATTTTTATCCAACTGCTTGGAAAAGTATCATGAAAAGAAAGTAATAATACTTATAGATGAATATGATGTTCCTCTTGAAAATGCATTTTTTGAAGGATTTTATGATAGAATGGTCAAATTCATAAGATCATTGTTTGAATCAGCGTTAAAGACAAACTCGTCTTTAGAATTTGCTGTTATAACAGGATGTTTACGAATTTCAAGAGAAAGTATTTTTACAGGATTAAACAATTTGGATATTATATCAATCTTAAACGAATATTATGATGAATATTTTGGATTTACTCAAAATGAAGTAAGAAAAATGCTTAATGATTATGAACTTGAGGAAAAAGAGGAATTAATTAAAAATTGGTATAATGGTTATATTTTTGGTAAGGTACAGGTTTACAATCCATGGAGTGTTGTGAAGTTTGTTAAAGATTTGTATAAAAATAAAAATGTATTACCTACATCATATTGGGCAAATACAAGTTCAAATAGTATAGTTAAAAGTTTAATTGAAAGGTCAGACACGGCAGCTAAAGAGGAAATTGAATTATTAATAGAAGGAAAGACAATTGAAAAGCCAGTTCATGAAGATATAACTTATGATGAAATCTACGATAGTCTTGATAATCTGTGGAATTTTATGTTTTTCACGGGATACTTTAAAAAAATTAGTGAAAGAATGAGTGAAACAAATCAAAAGTATGTAACACTAGAGATTCCGAATGAAGAGATAAAATATATATTTAGAACAAAAATTTTAAAATGGTTCTATGACAAAGTGAAAGCTAGAGATTTAAGCAAAATGTATAGTGCAGTAATAGCTGGAGATGCTGATGTTTTTGAAGCTGAACTTGGAAAATTATTAATAGAAACCATAAGCTTCAATGATGCTTATGAAAACTTCTACCATGGTTTTCTAACTGGTACTTTAGCTAATATGCATGATTATATAGTAAAATCAAATAGAGAAGGTGGATCAGGAAGAAGTGACTTATTCATAAAATCAGTTTCTCTTAGAGGTATTGCAATAGTTATTGAATTAAAAGTGGCGAAGAATATAGATGAACTAGAAGTTAAGGCAGAAGAAGCTATAAAACAGATAGAGGTAAAAGGATATGATTCAGAACTTAGAAGTGAAGGCTATAAAAATATTTTAAAGTATGGAATAAGCTTTTATAGGAAAGATTGTTTTGTTATCAAGAAAGAAGGTTAATTTTCCATTCCTAAATTTTATCTCAGCTATAAGTATGGTAAAAATAAACGAAAGTCAGTAAAAATAAGGCATTAAGAAGAATTTTTTAAGTGGTAGTTAAAATTCATAAACGGCTGGTAAATTTTTGTGCGGAAGTTGATTATAAGAGAGATGGATGGTATTATTGATTTTAGGGAATGGCTATTTTGATATGGGATTAACTTCAACATGGGATGTATTTAAATCTAGGACAAAGCTTTATATATGACACATCATTATTAAGATTAACTTTAACATAGGATGTATTTAAATTCAAATAACCACATATCTAATTCGCCATTGTCATCAAAATTAACTTTAACATGGGATGTATTTAAATGTTGGAATTATTGGATCAAGCCGTAATACTATTTGGATTAACTTCAACATGGGATGTATTTAAATCCATAATCAATATCCATATCTACAAGACAAACTCTTGATTAACTTTAACATTAGATGTATTTAAATGGTAGTGCAGCAGGAATTCAAGCCGAAAGAGATAGATGATTAACTTCAACATAAGATGTATTTAAATTCCTCTGGGGTTAGACCTACATCTGGATTTAAATTGATTAACACTAATAGTTTAAATACTGATAAAATTTCTTTTAATATATTATTTCTGTAATAAAAGGGAATAAACAATTATAAGGATGGATTATTATGTTTAGGCAGTTGATTTTGAGGGTAGAAATAAAATAATGGTACCTAAATATTTCTTATCAATCTTAAATGAATACAAGGTAATTTGCAAAATATGCTATGGTAGTAGGAGGTAAGTATGGGGAATCCTAATTTAAAAACTCTTTTTTATAATTTACAAAATCAAATGAATTCAAGATTAACAACTAACAGAATAAATATTTTACATCCTGGTATAAAAGGGGATGCATCTGAACTAAATTGGATTGAATGGCTGAAAACATATCTTCCTAAGAGATATTGCGTTGATAAAGCGTGTGTAATTGACTGTGAAAATAATATTAGTGATCAAATAGATGTAGTTATTTATGATCAACAGTATTGTCCGTTTGTATTAAATCAAGATTCAGCAATATATATTCCAGCGGAAAGTGTTTATACAGTTTTTGAAGTTAAACAAGAGTTTAATAAGGAATATATAGAGTATGCTGGGGATAAAGCTGAAAGTGTAAGAAGACTTAAAAGGACGTCAGTGCCTATTCCGCATGCTGGAGGGTGCTATCCACCAAAACCTCATAATAAGATATTAGCTGGAATTTTAACGCTTTCAAGTACATGGGTTGACCCATTAGGGGAGAGTTTCGTTAAGTGCATAAAAAATCTTTCTGAAGACCAAAGAATTGATATGGGTTGTGTACTGCAGTCAGGTTCATTTAACATTAAATATTCAGGTAGTGACATAGAAGTTAAAAAAAGTAATTCAGAAGAAGCATTTATTTACTTTTTCCTGACTTTGTTAATAGAACTTCAGAAGTTGGGAACAATACCAGCAATTGATATAGAAGCATATGCTCAAGTACTTGATTCAATATAATAATTTCAATGGCTGAAAATTAAATATTATTAATTATATTAATACCATTATTGTAATAAAACACTAATGGTATTTTTGTTGTTTTTATAGGTAAAATAAGGTATTATAAGGATATATAGGTAAAGAGAATAATATTATTGAAAAATAAAGCATGTTGTGTCTAAAAATTATTTGTGTTTTTGGGGACATTGAATAATACACCAACAGTTTATTATTTTAATGAAGATGAAGAAACTGTTATTGATGGATAAGTGCATTTTGAAAAGGTATTTAAAGATGTAAGATTTAGAAAATATAGAATGGAATATTTTATATGTGTTAAGGTGGGGAAAATTTATGAATGAAGATAAAAGAGAATACAAAAGTCAATTATATCCTTCTGAAGATACTAGCTTATTAAGAAAAGCGGAAGAAAAGAGATGGATGTATAAGGCAAATAAAGAGGAACTTGTTCCAGCTGAATATGATGTTGAGAAAATGTATTACATAATATCAAAGCTTAAAAATGAAACTTTAGAAATTAATGAAATAGAACAACGTTTTAAGGACTATAACAGTGATGAGGTAAAAGACTTTTTAAGGGCAATTTATTTAAATTCTTCAGAAATCGATAAAGAGAAAGAAAAATTTGAGTGGGCACGTGATATTAAAATTGATGTGGTTAAAGGATCAATTTATAAAATAAAAAAATATTTCTTAGAAAACAATAATTTAAAAACTATTCGAGGTGGAAGTGTATTAATTGACTATTTAAATAATGATGTTGTTAAAGAAGAGTTATTGATACAAGGATATTCAGAAAAAAACATAATATATTGTGGTGGTGGAAATATATTCATTGTTGTTTCAGGTGGAGAAGGTCAGAAAGTATGTGAGCATCTTGAAAAAAAGTTTAGAGATATTTCATTAACTGCTATGAATGCCTTTGAAAGTATTACTGTTTCACTACATGAATTTGCTTTTGATTTTAAACATATAACAAATAAGCTAAATGAGAAATTAGAAGAGAGAACAAAGGTTAAATTATACAATATAAATCCAGATAATGTACTAGGTGTTGTCAAAATAAAAGGAGAAAATATTAACTTTGGTAAATACAAAGAAGCTGAAGAATTAAGAGATAGTGGAGTAGTTTGCGAATTATGTGATATTCGTGATGCTAAATATTTAATTGATGAAAGTAAAAACTCAGTTGCAGCGTGTCCATCCTGCTTAAGAAAGCATTTTGCAGGAAAAGAAAAAAGTATGTTTAATGATGAATTTGAGGAATATACGTCTGTAAAACTTGAAGAAAATAATATTAAATCAATTGATGATATTTCAAAAGATATTGCTGTCATTTATGGTGATGGAAATAACATGGGAAAAGTAGTTATGGAAATACAGAACGTTTTTGAGATGATGTATTTTAGTAGAAAAACTGATGAAATAACAAAACGTTCAGTATATGAAGCAATCAATGAAACCATGGGAAAAGATGCAAAATTTGAAGTTATAGCTTTAGGTGGGGATGATATATTTATAATTGTTCCAGCAAAAGATTCTTTTAATATAGCGACAAAAATAATTGATAAATTTGATAAAGGTTTTAATAATAAAATTACTATGTCTGTAGGGGTGGTAATTTCTAAAAGTAACACGCCAATAGCAAGTTTATTTAGCATTGCTCAGCAGAAATTAAAAAGTGCAAAAACTCTTATTAAAAAAGGTGAAAATATTAAAGAAGGCAGTATTGATATAGTTGAAATTTTAGGGAATATGCATATTAATTTTGGAGATAAAGGTTTATTTCCAATGACTAATTCAAAATTTAAAAAAGTATTGAAAGAACTTACAGATAATAATAGTGCAAATTCTCAGTTTCATAAGATTAGTTATGCTAAGAAAACAATGATAGAAGATGAGTTTAATTTATTTTATTACTATCAAGAAAGCAAGAAAAAGAAGGAAGAAAGCATAGATCAGCTTATAAAGCGTATTTATGGAAATTCAGAAGAAAGAGCCTTGCCATATCAAATAAACTGGGATGATTTAATACTGATATCTAAATGGTGCAAAGGAGGGCAATAATATGAGCATTGAAATTTATAAGCTAACAATAAAAACTAAAACGCCCTTTAATATAAGTTCTGGAAACCAAGAAAGTGGAATTGTAAAAAGTACTTCGATTAAAGATGTAAATGGAAACCCATATATATCAGGAAGCACAGTAAAGGGAAAAATAAGAGAACAGTATAGAATGATAACAGATGAAGAAAGAACAAAAGAATTATTCGGAGATGGAGGTTATAAACCATCAAAAGTTATTGTGGATAATTTTTATCTTTCAAATAATGAATATTCAACAAGTATTAGATATGGAAATGCCATTGATAGATATAGAAAAGTAACTATAGATGGTGCACTTTATTCAAAAGAAGTTATAAGTGGAATTTTTGTAGGGGAAATAGAAGTTAACTATGGCAGCGATAATTCAATAAAAGATGATTTGAAATTAGCAATTAAGATGATTTCTTCAATTGGAGGAAGTACAAGTAGTGGACTTGGAAAAGTAGAAATTGATATAGAAGAGGTGGTAGAATGAGGGTTTTATTAGATTTTAAATCACCTTTATTGATAGGAAGTAAAAAGCGTTCTCATAACTTTATTGAAAGTGATGAGGTAATTAAGGGAAGTGTTGTTAGAGCTGCGTTTTCAAAAGTAATTTTAGATAATTGCTATGAAAGAAATGAAGATGATATTGTTGAGGTAAATGGACAAAAGAAAAATAATTGGGTTTATTTTAGAGATAAACAAGGCTGTAATGGATGTCAATTTAATAATATATGTAAGAGTTTTTCTAATATAAAATTCTCATATTTTTATCCAAAGGGAGCAGAAATAATACCTCAAACAGCAATGGTTTGTAAGACAGAAGAAGAACACGGCTTTGTTGACTTACTTGTTGATGATACCAAGAGCGGCTGTAAAGATTGTGATTCAAGAGTGGAATTTCCTAGTGGATTAAGAACTACTGGAGAAAACAAAAAGCCATATAAGGTTATAAAAAGTATAGTAACTAAAAACAAAATTAATCCATATTCAAAGACATCTTCAGATGGAATGCTTTATAGTGTAGAAATGATATCTAGTACACCAATTGAAAAATATGATCTAGAAAATTCAAAGGAAATACAAGTAGATAAAAGCAAACTTCAATATGAGGGCGTTATAGATGGGATAGCTGAAAAAGATTTACTTTTATTTAGGAGATTAAGAGTTGGTGGAGATATTACAACTGGACTTGGAAAATGCAATCTTCTAAAACTAGAAGAAGGAGAAGAGAAAGATCTTAAATCACAAGATGTAGAAAAATTTTCAGAGGCCTATAAAGCAGCTAATAATTATAAAGACTTATTTAATGCGGAAGCAAATTATATTGCAATCAAATTTATAGGAGACTGCATATTAGATTTTGATTTTGACGGGGAAAAGTTTTTAAGTACAGTAGACTTAAAAGAACTTTGGAGGAAACCATTAGAACTTGATGAGAATATTAAGATAGAAAAGATTTATACAGAAGTTGTTAACTACAGAGGCTACGATAATTCAAATGTATCTGAAGATAAAAGGGAAAAAGCAGTGACCTTAATATCTAAAGGAACTGTTATAGTTTTCTCAAGTGAAGAATCTGTTGATTATATATTTTCTTATTTTAAAGCAAAACAAAAATATGGATTTGGGTTTGAAAATGAAAATGGCTTTGGGGCTTTTGAAATTTATTTAGGGAGGTAATTAATGTGGAGATGGTTGATTATAAAAAAGAAATAATAGGAATGGTTAATGAGTTTGGAAAAGACGAAGAATTTTGGAATAAGAAAAATAATAAGGGGAAACTTTTAAAAGGAACTGAAAGCGAGCTTGGTTCTAGTAATATAAGAAGTGTAGCGGCTGCATGTGAAAAAGCTGATTGTTATGAAGAAATAAGACTTTTTATTCAATATAAAATTGGGAAAGGTAATGGATGGGAATATAGATTATCTAACAATGAAGTATTTGGGAAAGTTGTTATAAAAGATATGGATAAGATCTATGAAATGGCAAACAAAAATGATGAAGAAGCACTTAAAATTATTTCATTGTATTTCGGATATCTTTTTTGGAAAAAGACTGCAATAGAAAAAGGTGAGATTTAGGAAAGGGGATGTCTTAATGTATTTGTTAGATAAATTTAATAATAAGTATATTATTAAAGGAATTTTGAGGGCTGAAGCACCAATACATATTGGTACAGGTGAAATGGATTTTTCGCCAACAGCAGTAGACAATTCTGTAATAAAAGATGAAGATGGAAATCCATTTATACCAGGGAGCTCTTTAAAAGGTGTACTAAGGTCTTTTATGGAGAGACTTTTTAATTCTGGAATTTTTGAAGAATATAGAAGTTGCAATGTATTTGATAGAAATTCAGAAATGAAAATGAAACAATGCATCTCCGATGGAGAAGTAGAAATAATAAAACAAAAATATAAAGATGATAGTAGAAAAGAAGAAAAAATTGCTACTGATATTTATAAAAAGCAATGTGATGTATGCAAATTATTTGGTGGACACTATTTTTCATCAAAACTAAATATTTCAGATGCAACCTTAATAGGTGAAAAGGCTTATATTTATCAAAGAGATGGAGTTGCTATTGATAGAGATACATTAACAGCTGCAGATAAGAAAAAGTATACGTTTGAAGCAGTGGCAGCAGGGACAGAATTTAAATTTGAGATGACAATTGATAATTTAGAAGAGGAGCACATAAATTTATTAAAAATAATGTTTAATTTTCTTCAAGAAGGAGAAATGAAGGTTGGAGGTAAAACTTCAGCAGGATTAGGTAATGTAAAATTAATTTCAAAGTCTATCTATTTAATAAATAAAGATAATATGCGAGAGTACTTTGTTAATGGGATTAATGATAGTAATAAAGGTACTTTGGAGGTGAACTTATAATGTTTGGTCAGATAAAAAACGAAGCAGTTTTAACATTTGATATAATTACTCAAGGTCCACTATTTATTCGAGAAGGTGGAGATAATTCATTAGATCCAGCAGCAGTTGATGGAAAATATATTACTTCATATAAAGACGGAAAACTTGAACCTTTTATTCCAGGGACGAGCTTAAAGGGAGCATTTAGAAGTAGGGCTGAAAGAATATTAAGAAATAATGGAGCTTGTGATATTATAAACAAAAAAGATTGTATTCCAAACAATAAATATAAACCTCAAACTGGAATTGAACGTTATAAAAAGAGTTGTCCAATCTGTAGACTATTTGGGTCAAATGTTATTAAAAGCAGAATTACTTTTGGAGATGCACACGTGGTTGGTGAGTATAAAGTTGGTCAAAGAACCTGTGTTGCTATAGATAGAATAACTGGAGCAAGTAAAAACAAAGCACTTTATAGTTTTGAATATCTTGAAAATGCTACATTTAAAGAGAAGATATTGCTTCAAAATTTTGAGCCGTATCAAATAAAATTACTTTTAGAATTAATAAAAGTAATGAATGAAGGATTTTTAACTTTAGGTGGATTAACTTCAAAAGGATTTGGATGTGTAAAGGCAGAAAATTTAGAGCTGAAAATAAAACAATATTGCAAGGAAGATCTTTCGTCTAAGAACTATGAATTTAAAGACTACTATAATATAAAAACTATTAAAGGATTTGATGAGATTCTAAAATTAGTATCTTATATAGATCTTACAAAGCTAAAAAGAGATGGTGATACAGATGAGCAAACCATATAACTTTATTCCGTTTTTAGAAACAAAATATACTGAAATGAATTTGGATAATTGTAGATTAAAAGGGAAAATCGATTTGGAAATAAAGGTGCTTAATGCCATACATATTTCTGAAGATTCTTATGATATGAATGAAGATGAGACTTTATACAAAAAATTTTATACAATTGGAGATAATTATGCAGTCCCTGGGACAAGCTTAAAGGGAATGGTAAGAAATTTAGCAGAAATGGTTTCAAACAGCTGTATATCTGCAACAAAGGAGGAACAAAGGTTTTTACCAAAGGGAAAAGAAAAGTCATGTGGCTTTCTGCAGAAGTGCATAATATGCGATATTTTTGGAGCTATGGGTAAGAGAAGTAAAATTAAGTTTTCTAATTTCGTATGTAACAAAAATAGTGGAGCAGTGGATATAATAGGTCTCCCAGCATTAAGGCCTCCTAATGTAAAAGTATCTAGTATATATTTGGAGTCAGGCGTACTTAGAGGATATAAGATATATAATCATGGAATAGAGTCTATATTAAAAAAAGGTGAGCATAATTGCGAATGTCTAATGAAAAATTCTACATTTAAAGGATCAGTATTATATGAAGATTTAGATGAAGAAGAATTAAGACTACTATGTTACTCATTAGGACTTGCAGGTGATTTTAATCATAAATTGGGCTATGGTAAACCAGCTTATTATGGTTCAATAGAAATAATAGCAAAAGATAATAAATATGTACAATATGCGAAAGATTATATAGTAGAGTGTCCAGATGATATTAAAAAGAATATAGGTTTACTAAGTAAGATATATAGTTTTAAAAATGCTAAAAAAACACCAGATTATGAAGGTTTAGTATATTAGTAGGGGGAGATTTCTTTGAATATAGATAGAAAAAAAGAACTGTTACTATTAGTTGATTCAATTGCAAAAGATATTAGAAATGATAATTGCGGAAATTATACTCCTAAAATAATCAATGCTATAGAGATTGCTAAGAAATATAATGATATAAATAAATTTGAATTTGTGTTAAAAAAGCTAAAAAGTAGCACCTTTGGAGGAAATTCAGAAAAAGAAGGCTATGGGAATTTTGTTGATAATATCGTAAATAAGAGAGAATACAAAATAAATTCTTTAAGCTTTGAAGAATTAGAATTTGTTTTTTCATGGGTTGGAAGAATTATTAAGACTAAAAAAAGTAATGAAAACTACGATAACAAGAATAAAAATTTTAATGCTAGAAATAAAAATAATAATTATCATAATAATAATTTCAATAAATCTAATACAAATAAATATAATAATGAGAAAACTAAATCGTATTCACCTGTAAAAAGTGATAGTAATGAGGGATTAAATAGTGCGCTGGCAGAGCAACTTATGAAGTGGAAAAGTCAATAAGAAAATAGGTAGATTAAATAGAAAATTACCAAGTGATAATTACAGTTATCCTACATTGGCAAATCTAGATACCGTAGGCATAGGGATATAAATTAAATAGGGCTAATTTGTATATTCACTTGGTAAAATTTTATGAATGTGTTATTAGTGCATACGTGTAGAGATTGTTTTGTTACAATAATGACTGATTTTTGTAGGATTAATATTAACATGTAATGCATTTAAACTGGAATATGATAACTGCCTGTCTTGTTTCTTATCCAAGATGAACTCTAACATAGGATGTATTTAAATATGAATGTACCATTATCTTGTATTTTTCCAATTACGAGCAACTTTAAAATGAAAAGTATTTAAATTTTTGTAAATCAAAGATATAATTGCAATCATTAACAGATTAACATTAACATGAGATGTATTTAAAGGTGTGAACATCTGCTCCATTTTCAACAAGATATTGATTAATTGTAATATTGGACATAAGAAAGGTGAAATAAAAATGAAAGTATTCGAAATCCTATTAAAAGTATATCTACTAGAAGATATAGAATTAAATGATTCTCAGAATAAAATTCTAAAATTAATTGATAAGACATTAGCACAAGAAGAAAGAACTTTAGAATTACATAATAAAAATGATTTTAAAAATTATTGTTTTAATTCCTTTTATCCATTAGAGAAAGATGGGGTATATAAGGAAGGAAACATTTATACAATAACTATAAGAACAGTTGATAAATACTTAGTGACTTATTTTAATAATAAGCTTCCTAATGCATATACATCTTCAATAAAAGGCTTAAAATCAGAACTAAGAGTAATCCCCATAAAGAAATTAAAAAAGATTTATTCTATTACTCCATTGATAATAAAAAATGATGATGGATATTGGAAAGACTTAATAAGTTTAGATAATTTTCAAAGGAGAATTAAAGAAAATCTAATAAAGAAGCATAATAACATTTTTCAAGAAAAAATAGATGAAAGTTTTAAATTATATTCATCTATAGAATTAAGAAATAATAAGCCAATAGGAACTCCATATAAAGGTAGAACATTATTAGGAGATAAAATTTTATTGGATATTTTAGAAGATGATATTTCGCAATATGTGGCGTATATGGCATTAGGAGTTGGTATGGGGGAAATGAACGCTAGAGGCTTTGGTTTTATGGGATATCGCTGGGTATAGTAAAAAATTGTTATTAAAATATAAATGTCTTTTTTTATTCCAGCCATAGAACTGGTAAAACTTGATGAAAGTCAGTAAAAGTAAGGACTTAAGAAGAACTTTTTTAGTGTTAGCTAAAATTCATAAAACAGCTGATAAATTTTTATGAGAAAGTTGATTATAAGAGGGCTGGATGATATTATTGACTTTAAGGAATATGGATTAACTTTAACATGAGATGTATTTAAATACTGCTTCTATACCTCTGACTTCGGAAACAACAGGCGATTAATTTTAACATTGGATGTATTTAAATACCATAGCTGGTGTTACAAGAGCTGTTGGACGCTTATGATTAACTTTAACATGTGATGTATTAAATTTGTATGTGATTAAGTACAGTACAAATTAGTGAACTTGTTATCAAGTCTATTATTTCTTGATTGAGATTGAATTTTTTCCCAGGCATAAGGTGATTTGAATTTCATGAAAGTAAGTAAAAATAAAGCTTTAAGAAGAAAGTTTTTAGTATTACCTAAAACTTATAAAACGGTTGGTAAATTTTTATGCAAAAGTTGATTCTAAAAGAGATGAATGATATTATTGATTTTAAGGAATGGCTATTTTGCTATGGATTAACTTTAACATTGGATGTATTTAAATTAATTTTTATTTGTTATACCTTCAGGATAGATTCGGATTAACTTTAACATTGGATGTATTTAAATTCAGTTCCAAATGCAACACTTATATTGCTATTCCGGATTAACTTTAACATTTGATGTATTTAAATGCTAATGATAAAAAGGCTTCTGAAGTTTTTATATTTGATTAACTTCAACATGAGATGTATTTAATAAAATGAGAGTTACCAATAAGCTACATTTAATAATCTTAATAAGAACTATAAAATTGAATAATCTTTAAAACTCTAAGCCAACCTAAAATCTATATTTAAGTTGGCTTAGAGTTTTCCATTATCTAAATGAAATCACAAATGATCAATCTGAGTTCTAATAATTCTTTTGATACCTTGAGTTCAATTGCAACTTAAACTAAAGTTTTTCCTGCAAGCATATCTTCGGTGATAATAGGTGTTTCAAAGAGTGATGAAAAAATATCTGTTTGTTTTTCTAGTTCATTTACATTTGTATAAGTGCTAGTTTTAAGATAAGCACAATTGTAATTTTTATGAATAAGAGCATGTCCTAACTCGTGATCACATGTAATAAGCTTATCATTTCCATTTAATTTTCCTAAAGGATATATGGCCAAATTTCAGTTGTTGCATAAATTGATAAAAATAAATTAACGTTGCGGGTATTATTTGCTATAATTTTCATGTGGAGAAGAATTTTGGAGGGAAATAAATAATGATGAGTGAATTAATCATTAACGTATAGGAGGGGAAAAGGTGAAATCACTACTAAATGTATTTATTCTTTTAGCACTTATATTAGCGTTACTCTTGGCCATTATTGCTATAATACGAGGATATAAAGGAATGAAGATGAGTAAAAACTTTGATACAGCTGATAAAAAGATAAAATTTGCTTATTGGCTACTTTCAGCTATACATATGTGGGTTGGCATTGTAGTAACTTTGTGTTATGTGATTGCCGGAATGTTAATCTTGAATAGATTATAAGGAGGAGATTTGATGGGCATTATACTTTTACCATTTATTGCTGCTATAATTGGAATTATCATTTTTCTTATTTGCTTTATAGGAGCATGTCTGATAATTATCGGTGGTACAGGCATGGCAATGAATAAAATATACTTTAAACAAATAAAAACAAATAATGTTTTATTAAAACCTCAATTTAATATAAGTTCGATAATTTTAGGAATTATATTTATAATATTTCCGTTAGGATGTGTTTTATCTGGGGTTATTTATTCATTAACATAATCTTTATATTATGAGAAGACTTTTAATACAATATTTAATTAATAAAAATAGCTACACTGTTTATAAGAAAGGTGTAGCTATTTTATATGCATTTAATTTTTAAAACTACTTTACCTGTCGTAGTAATTGTGTTGTACTTTACTACCGATAGATGAAGTAATCTTTTAATAAGGAGGAATATATTTGATTAGTAGCGATGTTATAAGAGGTTACAATGACACCATTATACTGAGTATACTTTTGGAAGGGGATTCCTATGGATACGAGATTTCAAAAATAAATTTGCTATTATAATTGGAGTTTGTTTTTGTGTTTTATCTCCTGTAGCTGCTGTTATTGGCAGTATGTTTGGAGTTAGGGGATAAAACTATGGTTCAGTTATTCTACTATTAATAATTGCAGCTGCAGTTTCTATATTTATTAGATTCGGTTCAGAGAATGATGCTTATAAAAAATTACTAATGATAAATAGATACTATTATTCAGTAAATAGAAAAAATAATAGAGTTATTGGTGCCGTATCTCATATTGTATTTCCTCTTGCAACTTGTGTATTTCTAGTATGGGGCTTTCTTTTCCATGGATGGAGGATATGCTGGATTGTCTACCCTATAACTGGAATTTTGTTCAGTGCTTTTGCTAGAACTTACAGTTTAATGAATGGTGCTAATAAATAGTTTTTTAAATAACAGCTTCAAGGTGAAGAGTAACCTTGAAGCTGTTTGACTTTTATAAATGATAGATGTTTCAAATAATAATGCATTAAGCTATATTAATCAACTACAAAAAGATAAGCTTCTACAGCATTCACAGTTTCTTCTAATAGACGCTTTCGGGAAATTTTATTTTTTGAAAAGACTATTTGATCTACAATGGAATTGATTAATGAAAAAGTAATTGAGGTAGCCGCCTCGATGTCGTGTACCTTGATTTTATCTTTGATTTTTTGAAAATAGCGAAGTACGGCATTTTCAACATGTGTCTGCTGAGTTTCAAGAATTTCTGCAACTTTAGGATTTGAAAAGCTGAGAATTTGTATTTCTTGGTTAAGTGCTTTTGACTCTTCATGATTTTTAATGATAACTTCCATTAACTTCATGAGAAAATCTCTAAAATTATCATTCAAATTTTCCATTTCGCTTAAAAAAGTTTCATGGATAGCCAAGAAAGATTGATGATACCTATCTAATATTTCAAGAAATATAGTTTCTTTGTTAGGAAAATAGAAATAGAGATTTCCTATGGATATATTTGCACAAGTTGCAATTTCATTTGTGGTAGTTTTATAGTAGCCCTTCTGGCAAAATAGTTCCAAGGCAGTATCTAAAATTTTACTTCTAGTAAGTTCACTTCTTTTTTGTCTTGGTGCATGTGTTTCCTGTTCCTGGTTCATATAATCAATCCTCACTTTTTAAGTCTGTGTATATAAATACTATTAAATATTTTAAATGGTAGCAATAGTTTTTTCAATCCAGTTAAATATACGATCGTTAGCGTAAATACGGCATCCTACTTGGCAATGGTATCCTGCACCTTCATTATTGGTGAAAAATAAATAATCTTTTGGACATTCCAATTTATCATAAAGAATTTTTGACTGAGTATTCCAAGCTTTTTTATCACTTTCATTCCCTATAACAAGAACTGGACAGGATATTTTTGAAGTTACACCATCTAAGCAGAAATTTTTATAACTAAGCACATATTCGGCTGGAGTATCAACTCCAAATGTTAAAAAACCATGTCTAAATCTCCAATCAAGAGCTACACTCATTTTCATAAGCATACGAGATATTAGGTTAAAAGTTGTTGCATGTTTATGAATTTTGTTTAATGTAGCCTCACGCTTTTTAGGATTTAAACTAAGGCAGTCATATAAGCCTCCATTTGCAATGCAGGCTGAAATTCTTTTTTCAAAGGCTGCTGCACGAGGTGCAAAATAACCGCCAAGGCTTTCTCCCCATAAAATTATTCGGTCATGGTCTACAGATAAATCTTTAAGAACAAAGTCAACTGCAGGGGAAATAGCTGTTTCATAATTATATCGGAAGGGGATATTACGTCTACGGATACTTTCTCCTTGTCCTGGTCCGTCAAAAGCTAAGCAATTCATACCACGTTTAATTGCAGCAATACCAATAGCATATAATTCTTCCTTAGTGCCGTCATTTCCAGATATGACTATGATAGTTGGAGCAGGTCCTTTGGTGTCTGCATGATAAAAATGACCTGGTAGGCTAATCCCTTCGAAGGGTATTTCTACTGGTTCTATATGATAAGGTCCATACTTAATTGCAAGGTTAAAGCACTGTGTGCTTAACGTATTTATTTTATCCATATATTCTTTGTTACTTCCGTAGTTGAGATAAAATTCTGCTGTTCTGTAATAGTTGGAAGCACGAAGAAAAGATTCAGAGGCACTTGTTTCCAAGCCTTCTTTTAAACACTCTTCTCCAAATTTACGAACTCGATCAGCTGTTTTTTCCCATTCGGTACACCAACTGGAGCAGCTTCCATTCTTTATTTTTTGGCTTGTAGCTGTAACTTCAGAGATATCTGCTTGGCCTACAGGTGTAGTTCCAAGAGTACGGAGAGCTTGATAATCAAAATGTTTGTTTTTAAATAAAAATCCCATAGAATTAAACCTTCTTTTTGTAAAATTAGGGCTCTTACTCTAAAAATAATACTTTTGGAATACCTTGTCAATATATTTAGAGTAAATACTCTAAATATATTGATGGAATACTTTACAGTTGATTATGAATTAATGTATATAATTCTATAAGGTATAACATGTTTGATTATTTTGAGAATTTCCTGAATAATTAAAGAGTGGAGAACTTAATTCAAATTCAAAAGTTTCTCTATTAACTAGTCCAATTACTTCATTGCTATCATATAATTTAAGTAAAAAATCAGCCATTTGTTTGCTAGTATGGTAAGTACTAAAAGACTTATCATAATCATATTTTTGTACATTATTGGCTATGTTTCCGAAGTTTGTTTTAGTGGCAGCTGGTGCAAGTACTTTTGCTTGCAGTTTAGCATTGCAGGCTTTTAATTCTCTTGCTAAGCCTTCAGTAAAGGTGCTTACGAAAAATTTGCTAGCACAGTAGGTAACAGCATTTGGAACAATAATATATCCACCACTTGAAGAAATATTTATAAGCTGTGAACCAGTCACATCTTTATAGTCACGCACGAATAGTGAGGATAATATTACTAAAGCATCTATATTCAAGCGAAGCATAGTTTCAATTTTTTCCATATCTTGATCAGCTACACTAGAATAATTACCAAAACCAGCATTATTAATTAAAGTCTCTATACAATAGGGTTTCAATTCTTCGTAAAGTTGATGTACATTCGATGTTATAGATAAATCAACACATTTAATTATTACATCTAATGATGGATTCTCCTGTAAGATTTCTTCTTTCAATTTTTCTAAATTCTCTTTACTGCGAGCAACAATAACTAAATTCTTATTGCGTTTTGCAAAGGCTTTTGCAGTCTCATATCCTATCCCTGAACTTGCACCTGTAATAACTATATATTTTTGTTTTTCCTTCATTTGAATCACTCCCATTTTTATGATATATTGAAATTGTACAATGTGGAGTTAACTCCAGGTCAAGCAATTTTGGAGCTTATCGTTAGAGCTTAAAAGGAGAATCTAAAAATGAATTATTCAATAGGAGAATTTTCAAAACTTACTAATCTGAGTATAGATACCTTACGTTACTATGAAAAAGAAGGTTTAATTGCTCCAGAGCGTAAAGAAAATGGAAGGCGTTATTATAGTGAAAAAGATGTAACTTGGATAGCGTTTATAAAAAGATTAAAAGAAACAAGAATGCCTATTAAGGAGATTCAGGAATATGCAAAGCTACGAGCTATTGGGGATAAAACTATGGCTGAAAGAATGGAGATGCTTATAAGACATAGAACTGCCTTAGAGGAAGAAATCATGAGAGCTAATGAAAATCTTCAAAAATTAAATGAAAAAATTGATTTTTATAGATCAGCTATTGATGAAAAATTAATATTATGATAAAATTAGCCTACAGTTTTAAACTTGTAAAAAGTAAATTAATTATATATTTAAGTTTTCTAGGGTTCCGCAGTTTGTAACTGGCAGGTCCGAGAGAAAACACACGGATAACTGTGGACACGGAAGGATAAAAGCCTGGGAGATATTTAATGATATCTCCCAGGCTTTTTTTATTTTTAAGGAGGAAAAAGTGATGAATAATTTTAGTTACAAAGATATTTATATGGAAGATGGGAGAAGGGTGTTGGAAGTTAATGTACTTCCAGAAAACATTGTAATTTCGATTGTATATTTTGTCCAATTGGAAGGTCGCAAAATAAAGTGGATACACAAAAATCCTTTGATGGAATAGATAGTTCATTGGTTGAATTAGAAAGCAAAATAGAGAATGGAAAAGCGGAATTAATATTTATTAATTCAAAGGGAGAAGCATTAGTAAATGATAAAATTGATGATATTATTGATTTTGTTAAAGCTAAAGGCCTGCAAGTAAGACTGCTTTCTAATGGATATTTATTAAGCAGGGAGGAATATATAGAAATTGCTAATAAATGTGATGAAGTGGTTGGAGAGATAAAAGTAATAACAGAAGAAGATTTTCAAAAAGTTCAAAGACCAATTGAAGGATATACCTTAGCAGAATATATTTCTAATATGGCTTCTTTTAATAAGCAATACAAAGGGAAATTTATATTTGAAATTACTATAATTAAAGGCTACAATGATGATGAAAAATCAATTGAGAAGATAAAAGCTGTAATTAAGGAAATATCTCCTGATGAGATAATTGTTGCAAGAATGGAAGAGGATAGATTTAAGAAAAAACTTGGTATAACTGATGAAAGATATGGGGAAATTTCAAGGGCATTACTAGATGATGCATGGAAGTTTTAAATCATATTGTAAAAGTAATGCTAAAGTAATAAAATAAGATAATTACAAAGATAAATTATAGCATGGGGAGGAAAACATTATGTTAGAATATAGATATGATACACAATTGCTAATTGAGGGAGAAAATCTCGATGAGGATAAAATTAATGAGTATTTCACAAAGAATTTCAAAGGAGATTGCTTACTTGCTGTAGGAGATGAGGAATTAATTAAGATTCATTACCATACTAATGAGCCATGGAAGGTATTAGAGTATTGTGCTTCTTTAGGAGAAATCTATGATATTGTAATTGAAGATATGGAACGTCAATCAAAGGGACTTAAAGGTTAATAATTGTATAATAATAGCAGTTTTAAAATTTATTTTTTGGAACTGCTATTTTTTTATAACTATTGACTTTAACGTAACGTGATAGTGTATTTTATAAATATACTTTAGAAAAGAGGTGAAGAAATGAAAATTAATGAAGTAGCAAAATTAACGGGGATAACTACAAGAACTCTCCATTACTATGATGAAATAGGACTACTTAAACCTAGTCAAATTACAGATGCTGGTTATCGTTTATATGATGAAAATAGTCTATCTGAATTACAGCAGATATTATTTTTTAGAGAATTGAATTTTCCCCTTAATGAAATCAAAGAAATAATGACTAATTCTGAATATGATAAGACTGAAGCATTAAAAAAGCACAAAGAGTTATTGCTAAAAAAGCGTGAACGTATTGATAAATTGGTAACTCTTGTTGAAAATACAATAAAAGGAGATGGAGAAATGAGTTTTAAAGAATTTGATATGACTGAAATTGAAAGTGCTAAAAAGAAGTATGCAAAAGAAGTTAAGGAACGTTTTGGTAATACTGAGGCTTATGCTGAAAGTGAAGAAAAAGCAAAAAATTATGGTAAGGAGCAATGGCGTGAAATAGATGCTGAAAGTAAAAAGCTATTAAAAGCTTTTGCTGATAATATGGATAAAACACCTGATAGTGAAGATGTACAGAAGTTGGTTAAGGAGTGGCAGAATTTCATTACTAAGAGCTTTTATAAATGTACAAATGAGATTTTACAAGGTTTAGGCATGATGTATGTTGAAGATGAAAGGTTTAAGAAAAATATTGATAGTAATGGTGAGGGAACAGCAGAATTTATTTCAAAAGCAATTGAAATTTACTGCCTAAATAACAAGATAAAATAATTGCTGACAATTTATGCTATAATTAATCTATGATGGAAAATAAAATAGTATAGAGGTATAAGTTAGTATGAAGGATTTTGAAAGTATAATTAATTACTATAAAAATGAATTGAAGTGGAATCCACCATTTGCTGAAGCACTTTCTAAGTATTCTCCAGATGGGTTAAAAGGATATTTGGTAATGCGTGAGTCAATTGAAAATGGACATTTACCTAAAAAGACTAGAGAATTAATTTTTACTATATTAGATAGTTTGGATGATGAAGTGAGCGGTGCAAAGGCACATGCTGTTGCAGCTATAGAAGCAGGATTAACTATGGAAGAATTAGTAGAAGCCTTTGTAATTGTAACTATTGTTAAAGGTATCAATGTATTATGTAAAGCAGGGGTTGAAGCAATCAATGCAGCAGAAAAAAAGGCTCAGGAGATGAATTTAAATAAATAAATTTATATATGTTACAAAAAGAATTATTCAAGATATAAAGATCTCAGAAGGAAATCAACATTCATTGAGTGTTGTTAATTGAAATATACAAATTTTATGGAGGAGATATGAAATTATTATTGATAAGACACGGAGAAACCGAATGGAATATAAAAGGGAAGATACAGGGAAGTTGCGATATTGAACTTAATGCTACTGGCATCAGACAAGCAGAAGAATTGAGTAGTAAGATGTTGGAAAACAAATATAACTTCTCAAAGATTTACTCAAGTAAACAAAAAAGAGCAAGTAAGACAGCAGAAATTTTAAGTAAAGCTACTAATGTAGAGTATGCAGTAATAGAAGGATTAGAAGAAATGAATCTAGGAGTATGGGAAGGCTTATCTTGGGCAGAAGTCAAAGAAAAATATCCGACTGAATATGAGGAATGGTACATAAATCGAAGATACACTAAAACTCCTAAAGGAGAATCCTATGAGGATATGTTAAAGCGTGTTTTTGCTGCAATAAAGAATATTATTAAGGAAAATTGTGAGGATGTTGTAATTGTAACTCATAGTGCTGTAATCATGAGTATACAATGCTTCTTAACTAACACTCCATTTGATGAAATGACTAAATTCAAAACAGAGAATACTTCAATTACAGAGGTAGATAGTGATTTGTTGCTGCAATTGCAATCTAACATATAAATACTTTAAGTTTATTTAGTATATTGTAAGCATTGTGTTCAGTAGAAAATAAGGGGATAAGATTATGATAAAAAACTTTTCGAAGAAAATTATGGTTCTAGCAATACTTATTGCATTAATTATTTGTTATGCAGCTAAAGATGTAATTTGTAATTATTACCATACAAATTTTAGTGAAGCATATGCAGATCCAATAAGTAGCGAAGCAGATTTTAAATTTGATTCGAAAACAGGAGAAATAATAAAATATATAGGGAAGCAAACTAAAGTAGTTATACCAGATACAATTAATGGCGAAGCAGTGACAGGTATAAGGAAAAATGCATTTGCAGATTGCAGTAAATTAGAAAAGATAACAATTTCTGATAGCATAAAGAATATAGGGATTAATGCCTTTGGAAACTGTGTTAATTTAAAGAATATACTTGTGAAATATAATAATAAATATTATACGAGCATTGATGGGGTGTTGTTCAATAAGCTGAAGATTGAAATAATAAAATATCCTGAAGGAAAAAAAGAGACAAACTATACAATTCCGAAAAGTGTTGTAAGTATTGGAGATGGGACATTTATATCCTCTCATAATCTAACCAGTATAACAATTCCTAATAGTGTAACAAGTATTGGAGAAAAAGCCTTTAATGGTTGTAATGGCTTAGCAAGTATAAATATACCTGATGGTGTGACTAATATAGGCAATAATGCCTTTGGTCATTGTAATAAATTGATAAACATAAAAATTCCGAGTGGTGTAACGGATATAAGCAGTAGTGAATTTGCAGATTGTATTAGCTTAGAAAGTGTAACAATTTCTAATAGTGTAGTAAGTATAGGGGATAGTGCGTTTTATGGTTGTATTGGCTTAAAAAGCATTGAAATTCCGGACAGCGTTACAAGTATTGGAAGTGGCGCATTTTATGGCTGCAGTAATCTGGAAAAGGTAACTATTCCAAATGGATTAGTGAGTATAGAAAAATATGCGTTTTATGAATGTGTTAGTTTAGCAGATGTAACAATCCCAAGTAGTGTAACAAGTATAGGGAAAAATGCATTTTTGGGCTGTGTTAATACTATATTTTATTTGGAAAATGAAAAAACTAAAGAATTGCTCCTTCAGCTAGAGGATAATTCAGCTACATATATGGATAGTAGTAAGATAGTAATAAAATAATATAAATATTGCTATATCTTTAATAGTTATTTCTATCGTGACGAATAAGCTCAAGAACTGCTAGAATAATCATTACAGGTATTATAATCCAATACATAAAATCACAACCCTTCATTATTATTGGTAAAATATAGAGTATTTTATATAATTATAACACCTATTCGGAAAAATACAATTTGCTTATTAGTTGTAATGCGTATATCATAACTAGTAAGCAAATTGCATTTGTATTAAAAATCTAATGAGGTGAAAATAAATGTGGATAGTATGGATAATTATAGTTATGGTTTTAATATTTGCAGCGTTTAAAGCATTAAAGACCCATTTTGTGTGCACTAAATGTGGAAAGAATTTCAAAATAGGTATTATGAAATATATATTTACTATACATATATTAGGAAAGCGTCTAGTTAAGTGTCCAGAGTGTGGACATATTGAACTTCTATTGCCTGAATGGGATAAAGAGCAGTAGAAAGAGGAACTTAAAAAAAGAATAAATGAACTTTATAAAGATGACATATAGGTGTCATCTTTTTAGTTATACAATACTTTAAGAAAGGAAGGGTTACAATTTGTTCTTGAATTATAAATCAGAAGAAAAAATTGATGAATGGTATAATTTTAATAAGATGGGTTTTTATAAACGGTAGAACGGGATATCAAATATATTATGTAGGAGATGAGTGAAATTATGGCTTATAAATTAAAAGAAGTAACAATAAGAACTAATAATTCTGAAGAAGGAATGAAAGGGATTGGTGAGCTGTGGGAAGCTATTGTGAGTGGAGAACTTCCACTACTATTTGATAGCCAGCATGAGTTTCAGCAAGGTGTATCGCCAGTTTCGAGATATAGTAATTATTCTAGTGATGAAAGTGGAGATTATGATCTTACTGTGATGGCTGTAACTGCAGACTTCTTTGAAAAAATTGAGGTGGCAGTAATCAAAGGTTTGTATAAAAAATATGATGAAAAAGACGAAAATGGAGACATAGGTGCGTGTACAAGAAAAGCTTGGGAAAAAGTATGGCGGCAGCAAAAAGCAGGGGATATAAATAGATCTTTTACAGAGGATTATGAAAGTACAGTTCCTGTTGAATATACTAAAGATGGAAAGGCACATTGTTATTTATACATTGCTATTCAGTAGAACGAAAATAAAATTCTAGCTTGTCACATCATTGCCATAAATATCTTATATTATAAATGTATAAGATATTTAAATATTATTTACCCCTTATTAAATAAATAATAATTAGTAGTGAGAATGATCTATTACCCCTTAGTAGATCATTCTTTTTTTGTTATTTGTTATTATATGAGAGAAAATATTTTTATTTACGTTATATAATATGTAAGAGCTTTTACGAAACTAATTGATTGGAGAAATTTTAATGAGGTGTACCGAAAAAAATTATATTAGTAGATTAAAAAGAGGGAAAGAAGATGCACTAGAATTTATAGTAGATAAATATTTAGGACTAGTTAAATCGGCTGTATATAAAGTGTTAGCAAGTATTGATAAGAATGAGCTTATTGAAGAATGTATAAATGATGTTTTTCTTTCAATATGGAACAATTCGGATAAATTTACTGGTGAAGAGGTTGATTTTAAGAAATGGATATTTAAAATAGCAAAATTTAAAGCTATTGATTATTACAGAAGAGAAGTTAAAAATATAGATTTAAGTATAGAAGATAGAGAAATTAGTTCAAATGAATTAGTTGAAGAAGAAATTATTAAGGCAGAGGAGAGAAGTGAACTATTAAATTTAATCAATGCTCTTGAGCCTATGGATAGAGATATATTTGTTATGAAGTTTTTTCTAGGAATAAAGTCTGAGGATATTGCTAAGAAGTTAGGACTTACAAGAGCAGCAATAGATAATAGAATTTATAGAGGAAAGAAGAAGCTTGGTGAGAAAATAACCAGATTAAATTTGGAGGTAGTGTAGTATGAAGGACATTTATGAAATATTAAATGAAGTTGATATAGAGGAAGCTGAAATGGAAATGATGAATGTATCTGATATTGAAAAAGCAAAGGTGAAAAAATATTTAAAGAAGTCTATAAATAAAAAGAAAACATGGAAAAGGAAGTGGATGGCTGCAGCGGTTTTAGTTTTTTCTTTAATTAGCGGTACAGGAATCTTTGGAATTGCATATCCATCCTATGCGGCAGAAGTTCCAATAGTTGGAGATATATTTAGGTTTATAGATAATGGGAGAACAGGGGCTTATGATAAATATAAGGAATATTCAGATATAGTAGGAGCTACACAAGAAAGCAATGGTATTAAAGTTACTATAAAAGAAGCGATTTTTGATGGAAGAACTTTGACTTACACTTATGAAATAATAAGTGATAAGGATTTGGGGGATAATCCATTCTTCAACATGAATGGACCAAGAATTAATATAAAAGATTATAGTGGCGGATCAGGAGGCAGTTCTGGAGTAAAGAAAGTTGCTAAGAATACTTATGTAGGCCAAGATACTGTTACCATTAATGAAGAAAGAAAGGCCATAAGCTTTGAACTAAACTTTACGGATATAGGAGATATGAGTTCAGAGAATTCTAAAGAAACAAAGGGAGAGTGGAAGTTTAAAATTAATTTGAAAGCATTAAATAGTGTCAATCAATTAATTAATAAGACAACTGAAAAAGATGGGGTTAAATTAAACCTAGAAAGCATTTCTAAAACTCCCGTATCCTTTACTTTAAACTATTCTCAAGAAGTGTCAAAAGAGCTACAGGAAAAATATTTTGTTGTGGATATTCCAATAGAAGAAGTAAAAGATGATTTTGGGAATGTTTATAAAGCAACCAATATTTTAACAAATGAAGGTAGTGAAGGAAGAAATTCTGGAAAATCAATGTCAAGTTTTGGAGTGTTAAATCCTAATGCAACTAAACTAATAATAACTCCTAAAGTGCATTTATCAAATAATGTTCATCAAGAATCGAGTGATGGAGAGGGACATGTAGTTAATACAAGTCCTATTATAGATAAGGAACATCCTATAAGTGGCGGAATTACATTGGACGATATTGTTATTGATCTAGAAAAATAATTATAACTTGTCACATTATTGCCACAAATATCTTATATTATAAGTGTATAAGATATATATACATTATTTACCCCTTATTAAATAAATAATAGTTAGTAGTTAGAATGATCTATTACCCCTAGTAGATCATTCTTTTTTTGTTTAAAAAGTTAAAGATAAAAAAAGACTTCAAATAAAGAAGAAGTTTCTTTACTTAAAGCCTTTGTTATTAATCTAACTTTATATGACAGTAACCATTTGGATTCTTCTTAAGGTATTTTTGGTGATATTCTTCAGCAGCATAGAAACCTTTCAAGGGCATTACTTCAGTTACTATATCTTTAGTATAGTTTTTTTGAAGAGACGTTTTGCTTTGCATAATTAAGTCTTTATCATTTTCGTCAATATAATAAATTCCTGTTCTGTATTGGCTGCCTATATCATTTCCTTGTTTATTAAAACTTGTAGGGTCTATTATTTCCCAATATTTATCTAGTAAAGTGGTTAAACTTATTTTAGTTTCATCATAAGTTATATAACAAGCTTCAGTATGGCCAGTGCTTCCGCTACAAACTTCTTCGTATGTAGGATTTGCTGTGGTTCCATTTGCATAACCAACTTTGGTTTCGACTATGCCATCTATTCTAGAAATAAATTCCTCTACACCCCAAAAACATCCGCCTGCTAATACTATTTTTTTCATTTCAAATCACCTCTTTATTAAATTATTATGAGATTTTATAAATAAGATTATTCTTAATTCCAATATAGTATAAAGTCAATACTATTTTCAAGAGCAAAATATATTTTTTTGTTATGTAGAATAATAATGTTTATTTTTGTAGTGTATGTTAATTGAAAGGATAACATTAATAAGCTAACGGGCGGAAGGATAATGTTTCTTTTGTAGAATATTAAATTTTATAGTATAATAATGTTGAAGAGCAAAGTTAGTTCTAAATATGGGAATTAAATATTATTTCCTATTGTGTATATAAATATAGTGATAATGACAACATAAATAAGTAATGGATTGTTACTGATAATGCAGGCGATACCTAAGTGATATAGAATAAATATTTTATCTATATTCCTTGGGTATTTTTTATAAAAAAATATAAAATTTAGGAGGAATTATTATGGCAATTAAGTTTCCAGAAGGATTTTTATGGGGAGGAGCTACTGCTGCTAACCAATTTGAAGGTGCATATAATGAAGATGGTAAGGGATTATCAACTCAAGATATAGCTCCAAAAGGATTAATGGGTCCGTTAACAGATGAACCTACAGAAGATAATATGAAGCTTATAGGAATTGATTTTTATCACAGATACAAGGAAGACATCAAATTATTTGCTGAAATGGGCTTCAAGACTTTTAGATTATCTATAGCATGGTCAAGAATATTCCCAAATGGTGATGATAAAGAACCAAATGAAAAGGGATTACAATTCTATGATAACGTATTTGATGAATTAGCTAAGTATGGAATTGAACCTTTAGTTACAATTTCGCATTATGAAACTCCACTTGCTTTAGCTAAGAATTATGATGGATGGGCTAACAGAAAGCTTGTTGGATTTTTTGAAAACTATGTTAGAACAATTTTTACAAGATATAAAGATAAAGTAAAGTATTGGCTTACTTTTAATGAAATTAACTCAGCAATCCATGCACCTTATATGAGCGCTGGTATATGGACTCCAAAAGAAAAATTAAGTAAGCAGGATTTATATCAAGCAATGCATCATGAATTAGTTGCAAGTGCTTTAGCAGTTAAAATTGGACATGAAATAAATCCAGGATTTAAAATTGGATGTATGATTCTTGGAGTACCAAATTATCCATTAACTCCAATGCCAAGTGATGTACTTAAGGCAATGGAGAAGGATAGAGAAAATCTTTTCTTTGCAGATATTCATGCAAGAGGAGAATATCCAAAATATATGAATAGATTCTTTAAAGAAAATAATATAGAAATAAAAATGGAGCCAGAAGATAAAGAAATTTTAAAGAATACAGTTGATTTTATTTCTTTTAGTTATTATGTAAGTTCATGTGCAACAGCAGATCCAGAGAAGAATAAAGCTGGGGAAGGTAATCTTATATTTGGAGTACCAAATCCATATTTAAAAGCTTCAGAATGGGGATGGCAAATAGATCCTGAAGGATTAAGATATATTCTTAACCAATTCTATGATAGATATCAAAAACCATTATTTATAGTTGAAAATGGACTAGGTGCAGTGGATGAATTAATAACTGATGAAAATGGTAATAAGACAGTAAATGATGATTACAGAATTAAGTATTTAAATGACCACTTAGTTCAAGTTGCAGAAGCTATTGAAGATGGTGTTGAGCTTATGGGGTATACTACATGGGGTTGTATAGACTTAGTTAGCGCATCAACAGCTGAACTTAAGAAGAGATATGGTTTTATATATGTTGATAGACATGATGATGGAAGTGGAACTTTAGAAAGATATAAGAAGAAGAGCTTTAATTGGTATAAAGAAGTTATATCTACTAATGGAGCAAGTTTAAAAAAATAAAAAATATAAAATTAAGGTACTGAATAATTTTTCAGTGCCTTAATTTTGGTTATAAAAAATTTGAGAAGCATATTTACTAATTCATTAATTGTTACTTATTTATAAAAAAAGAGAATAATAATTTTGAAAATACAAATAATATAATGAAGTAAATTAAAAAAATGATATAAATACGAAGTTTATCTTGACAATATATATATGTAAATGATAAAATATATGTTTTGCTTGACAAAAATAAGTAGGTGGTATATAATATACAGTGAAAGAGGGTGTTTACGTGGAAAAAGTAAAAACTATTGCTTCCATAAAAAATGACATAGAGAGACATGTTGGTCAGAAGGTCACTCTAAAGGCTAATGGTGGAAGGAAAAAGATTTTAGTTAATGATGGTATCATTGAAAGTGTGTATCCAAGTATTTTCGTCATAAGATTAAAAGATGACACCCAAAGGACTGTGACTTATAGTTATTCAGATGTATTAACAAAGACTGTACAATTGGTATTTCCAACTATAATATAAACTTCGATTAAATCGGGGTTTTTTTTATTTTCTAGGAAAATACATGATTTTTGAAGTATGAAAGGCTGATGGTATAAAGGGCTTTAACAATTAATAATAAACTCCCCTAAAGGAGTTTATTATTATATTTTCAAAGAAATAACTTTAATGTTTAAATATATATGTTTTACTTCAAATATAAGGAGTATAATTAAATGAATATAGAGAATTACAAAATAAGGTGATTTTAAAGGAGGATGATTCAATGATAGTTGTTACAACAGAAAACATTGTAGGGTATAAGGTAAAGGAAGTAAAGGGGCAGGCTTTTGGATTGATAGTAAGAAGTCGTGGACTAGGTGGAAACATAGTTGCTAGCTTAAGAAGTATTGTTGGCGGTGAAATTCATGAGTATACAGAAATGCTTGAAGATGCACGTAAACAAGCTGTTGACCGTCTAGTTAAAAACGCATCTGCAATGGGAGCAAATGCAGTGGTAATGATGAGATTTGACTCTAGTGAGATTGGCCAGAATATGAGTGAAGTATTAGCATTTGGTACTGCAGTAGTAATTGAGAAGGAATAGATAACATGTACAAAATGTTTGATATTTATGTTTTAGTTGAAGTGGGAATTGTGATATTTGCTGTTGTTTCATTCGTATTTTTAGATAAGAGATATAAAAAAAATCATGGCTCAAAAGTTCCAAATGGGTTTAAGAGGACTGAGGAGGTAACAATAGATCCTACAACTAATAAAAGACTTAGGGTTTATTATAATTCTGCTACTGGAGAAAGATTTTATCATGAAGAAGAGGATGAAGGTTAAATTTTGAAGCTTACCTCTAAGAAAAGGCAAGATATTATATCATCTTTCTTCTAAAAGATGGATTAAAAAAATTTTTTGATTACTTTTTAAAATGTAATGTATTATTAAAATCTTTTTTAACAAAGTTTTTTTATAAAATAAAAAAGAAAGATGGTGGGTTTCCATCTTTCAACTATGGTATAAAAGGGTATTGAGAATTTATGAGAGGTTATATGGTCAATAACCACTTCCTATATTACGACATATTGAATCATATGTCAAGCAAAAAAATAAAAAAAAATAAAAGAATTTTGAAATATGTAAAATAAATATGTATATTAGTAGCTATGAAGCTGGTAAATGTCAGTTATTAAGCCATTTTAGGGAAATATTATTAAAAATAAGAAAAATGCATTTGGCATAATTTTTAATTACAAAGTATATAAATGAATAGTAGGAATTTTATGGAGGTAAAAATATGGCAGATATAGATGTTATAAAGGAAAATGTTCAATGTGAACAATTGCTCAGAGAAAATAATACGAATACATTACTAAAAGATGAATATTTAATCCCAGATACACATCCTGATGTACAAGAAATATTAACTGTTGAAGCAAGACCAATGATAATGAGTAAAGATTTAATTGGAGATAAGATAGTAATAGAAGGAAAGGTTGAATATACTGTAATATATTTAGCAAGAGAAGATGGACTTATTGCTAATTCGGTTAACTATACTCAAAATTTTTCAAATAATATTGATTTGAAGCAAGGCGAAAATAGAGTTATTTGTGAGGCTGAATGTAATGTTGATCACATTGATGCCAATATAATGAATGAAAGGAAAATAGCTATTCAAGGGATTATCAACATAGATTGGGAACTTTATAAGAGCAATGAGTTTGAATTTGTAAAAGATATAGAAGGCAATGATGATGTGGAAGTTTTAAAAAATACTGAAACAATAAATAAGATTAATGCAGCACAAGATATAGAGATGACTGGTAAATCTATGATTAGAGTTGGCATGGATAAACCTCAGATAAATAAAATATTAAAATGTTCTATGTTATTGCATAAGAAGGAAGCAAAGATTGTAGATGATAAAATTCAACTTGGCTGTTACTGCAAGCTAAATATTTTGTATAAGGGTGAAGACTCAAAAGACATACTTCCATTAGAAGATGATGTGTACTTATCAAAGGAAGAAGCAATAAGTGGTATTACATCAGATATGTTCCCAACAGCTACTTATGAAATTACTAATAATAATTTGATGTTAGAAGAAGATGATTTGGGAGAAGTCAGGATTATAAATGATGAAATTGTAGTCAAGGTAAATGTTAAAATATTCTCTAAAGAAAACATAGATACAATTAAAGATGCATATTCACCAAAGTGTTTACTAGGGCTTCAAAAAGAAGATCATGACATTGGAATTCTTCAAGGAATGAATAATACAGAAGCAATAGTTAAGCATAACATTCAATTGAAGGAGAATGATTTAAGACCAGAACATATTATAGCAGTTAATGGAAATATTATTTTAACTGATAAGCAGATAATGAGAGATAGAGTAGCTGTAGAAGGAATTATTAAGGTGGACATACTGTATAAAACTACTGATGAAGACAGGTATATGGCAAGTATTAAAGCAGAAGTGCCATTTTCTGCTATGATTGATATTTCAGGTGCTGATGAAAATATGAAATCTATTGTTAAGGCATATTTAGATAATATAGATGCATTTATTGAAGGCAATAGCATAGCAATAAAAGCGAACATAATATTAAATGGTAAAATTTTATACGAAATGAATAAAGAGTTTATTTCAGATATAATCGAAGAAGAAGGAAATGTTCCAGAAAAGAAGGCAAGCATAACTATCTATGTCTTAGGCGAAGGTGATAACCTTTGGAATTTGGCAAAAAGATATAATACAACTGTAGGTGATTTGATTAAAGTCAATAAGATAGAAGAACCAGAACATATGGTACCGGGTCAAAAAATAATAATTCCGGGACGAGCAATTTTTTAAGATAGAATAGTCAATTATCAATTAGAAACTTAGAGATTCATTAAAATAAATTTTAGTTTATTTTAATGAATCTTTTTTTTGAATAATTATTTGATAGTGGGTCATAATATGTAATGCATGATATGAGGTGATAATTTTTGGAAAACATATTAAGTGGAAATTTAATAATAATCGGGGGGGCTGAAGATAAAGAAGGAAAAAAAGAAATATTAAAACGAGTGTGTGATTCAATTGATAAGGAAAAGGATATATTAGTAATTGCAACAATTGCAACTGAATATCCTAAAGAGGTAGCAGCAAAATATAAAGAGGTTTTTGGAAACCTTAATGTCAGAAATATCAAAGTGTTGGATATTGCTGAAAGATGTGATGCTTATGAAGAGGGAAATGTAAATATAATCAGAGAGTCTGCATTAATTTTTTTTACTGGTGGAGATCAATTGAGAATAACTAGTTTAATTGGTGGGACACCTATTTATGATGAATTGAAAGAGGCATGCAATAAAGGAAAATTTATAGTTGGAACATCCGCTGGAGCATCAGTTATGAGCGATACTATGGTGGTTCAAGGTGATGATGATGATTCTCCTAGAAAGTGTACTTTAAAGATGTCGCCTGGGTTTGGATTGATTAAAGGTGTTATTATTGATCAGCATTTTGCTCAAAGAGGAAGGATAGGAAGACTTTTGGCTGGAATTGCTCAAAATCCTGAAATTTTGGGGATAGGAATAGATGAAAATACAGGAATAATAGTTAATCAGACTGGCACTATTGAGGTTATAGGAGAAGGTGCAGTTTATTTTATTGATGGCAGTACAATTACATATACAAATGTATCAGAATTGCATGCAGATGAAATCTTGAGCATGCATAACGTAAAATTACATGTTTTAACGAATGGCAATAAGTTTGATTTTATAAAAAAGTCACCTTTTGAGGAGGAAAAAATTAATCATGAAGATAATACAAAAGAGAATATATGAAGGGCAAAATATCTATTCTCATAAAAAGTGTATAAGAATCGATGTTGATTTAGAAGGATATTCAGAAATTTCAAGTGCTGAAATACCTAACTTTAATATTAATCTTATTAAAATCATTCCAGAACTTAAAAAGCATAGATGTGGAATTGATGAAAATGGTGGTTTTGTTAAAAGACTTGAGGAAGGGACATATTTAGCTCATATTTGTGAACATATAATGATAGCAATACAAAACAATTTAGGCATAGATGTATCTTATGGTAAGGCAAGAGAGGTTAGTGGAGACATATACTATGTTATAGTACAATACGAATATAAAAATACTGTGCATGAAGTAGCTAATTTAGCAATTGATTTAATAAATTCTTTAATTAGGCAAATGCCTTTAAATTATGAGCAGAGAATAAAAATAATTAAAGGAATATTGCAAAAAGAGCATATGGGGACCACTACAAAGGCAATTTGTGATGCAGCTAAAGAATATAAACTTCCAGTTATGCAGCTTGGGGATAGTAACATATACCAGATTGGATATGGTAAAAAGGCTAAAATAATTGAAGCATCCATAGGTGATAAAACAAGCTGTGTGGGGGTAGATATATCCTGTGATAAGCTTTTGACTAAAGAGTTGCTTAGAAATCAAAATATCCCAGTGGCAGAGGGGCATAAAGTGCATAATTTATTTTCGTTATTACAGGAGGCAGAAAAAATTGGATATCCTGTGGTATTGAAGCCTCAATGTGGTAATAAAGGAAATGGAGTGATCCTAAATATTAAAAATCATAAACAGTTAGTTGATGCGTATATTAACTTACAAAAAATTCATAAAGATATTATTATAGAAAAATATTATCAAGGAAAAGACTATAGGGTTTGTGTAGTTAATTATAAAGTTGAAGCAGTGGCATTGAGAATAGCTCCTTTTGTTATTGGAAATGGAAAAGATAATTTGAAAATGCTTATTGATATTATAAATGAAGATCCATTAAGAGGGGAGGATCATGAAAAAGCATTAACTAAGATAAAAATTGATTCTGAATTAATTTCATGTCTTTTAAAGAGAGGTTTTGAATTAGATTATATTCCTAAGAAGGGTGAAAAAATAGTATTACGAGAAAATGCGAATCTTTCAACTGGTGGTATGGCAATTGATTGTACTGAGAAAATTTGTGATAAAAATATAGAATATTGCATAAATGCAGCTAAAATATTGGGATTAGATATATGTGGAATAGATATTTGTACAAAAGATATAAGTATCCCTCTTGATGAAGGTAATGGGATAATATTAGAAGTAAATGCAGCTCCAGGAATACGAATGCATCATTATCCTTCAAAGGGGAAAAGGCGTGATGTAGGAAAAGCAATATTTGAAATGCTTTATGATGAAGAACCAAGCAACATATCTGTAATCTCTATTACTGGTACTAATGGAAAAACAACAACAACAAGATTGATAAGTCATGTTTTAAAGAAAATAGGAAATGATGTAGGAATGACATCAACTGATGGTGTTTATTTAAATGATAAGTGCATCCATAAAGGTGATGATACAGGCTTTGATAGTGCAAGAACAATACTAATGAATAAAGATGTAGATATAGCTGTTTTAGAAACTGCAAGAGGGGGATTGGTTAAGAGAGGTTTAGCATATGATCTAGCTGATGTTGCAATCATAACCAATATAACCAATGATCACTTGGGATTAGATGGTATTGATTCTATGGAGCAATTGTGTTTCGTAAAAGCACTAGTTGGAGAAGCTGTAAAAGAAAATGGATTTGTTGTTATAAATGCTGATGATGAATATAGTAAGACCATAATAAATAGATTCACGGCAGAAAAAATATATTTTTCGAAATTTAAAGATAATCCATTGGTACAAGAAAATATAGCTACAGGTAAAATAGCAATATTTATTGAAAATGATAAGATAATTGTAGTTAATAATAAGAGAAAATATGAGATCGTTTCTATTAAGGACTTGCCAATAACTTATGATGGAAACTTAGAATATAATATAGAAAATGCAATGGCAGCGTGTGGAGGATTAGTTGCTCTAGAAGTTGATTATTGTATGATTACAAAAGGATTCATGGAGTTTGGATTAGGCAATAACTCTAATGTAGGAAGATTTAATGTGTATGACTACAAAAATAGAAAAATAATTTTAGATTATGCACATAACATTGAGGGTTATAAAGCTGTAATATCATCGTTAATAGGTATGAAAAAAGAAAATGATTTGATTGGGGTGATTGGGATACCAGGAGATAGACAAAATGAAATTGGATATGCAATTGGTGAAATATGTGCAAATACTTTAGATAAAATAGTTATAAAGGAAGATAGGGATAAGCGAGGAAGGAAACCAGGAGAAATAGCAGAACTTTTAAAAGAAGCAGTTTTGAAGGTTAATAAAAATGCAAATTTAATGATATGTTTAGAAGAGGTGGAAGCCTTAAATAATGCAATTAATATAAGCAATCCTGGAGATACAATTGTAGTATTCTATGAAAAATTGGAGCCGCTTTTAGAGTTTGTAAGTAAAGAAAAAATAAATGAAATAAATACTTTTGAAAAATGTAAAACAGTATAAAGTAGATGTAAATTAATTTGAAAATAGAAATGCTTTTATATTATTTAATAAAGAATATAGCCTTTTAAAGCTAAACATAATTAGACAAGATTTTTTACCTATGATAAAATGTTGTTAAAATGTTTGGGAAAGGATATATGAAAATGAAGATTAAGGCTTATGCAAAAATTAATATTGCCTTAGATGTTGTTGGTAAAAGAGAAGACGGATACCATTTACTAAGAATGATAATGCAAACAATAGATTTGTATGACATAATTGAAGTTAAAAAGAGCGATTTTGGAATAAATATAAAATGCAATAAGCATTACGTACCTACAGATGAAAGAAATTTAGCATATAAAGCAGCAAAACTTTTTAAAGAAACCTATTCTATAAGTGATGGTGTTGATATTGATATAACTAAATATATACCAGTTTCAGCTGGATTAGCAGGTGGAAGTACTGATGGAGCGGCTGTTTTGAAACTTATGAATAAAATATTTAATATAAATGCTAGTGATGATGATCTAAAGGCATTAGGGTTAAAGTTAGGAGCAGATGTACCTTATTGTATTAATGGTGGAACTGCATTGTGTGAAGGCATTGGTGAAAAAATTACTGAACTAAAAAGATTTAAAGATAAAATTTTAGTTTTAATTAAACCACCCTTTGGAGTTTCAACCAAGGAAGTGTATAAGGAGTTTGATTTATCAAAAGTTATAATTCATCCAAAGATAGAAGAGCTCATAAAGAATATGGAAAAGGATGATATATATTTTGTAGCAAATAACATGAAAAATTTATTAGAAAATGTTACTTTAAGAAAGCATAGAATTATATCAAGAATTAAGGAAGATACTACTATAGATGGTGCTATAGGAACTATGATGAGTGGTAGTGGACCTACAGTTTTTGCTTTTTTTGATGATATGCTAAAGGCTCAAACGTGTTACGATAATATGAAGAAAAAATATAAAGATGTATTTATAACAAGAACTATTTAAAGTAGAGCATATGAAAGTGTAAGGCGAGTTAATCATATAGGTCATATATTGAAATAATAATATATTTTTTATATGCTTAAAAACATAACGTATAAAAAACCTCCAAGTGGTAATACTTTCAACTACAAGGGGGTTTGTTTATGAAAAAAAAATTAAAATTAGGAAAGATAATTTTTATAATTACAATAATATTTGGTACTCATATACTTACAGGATGTACAAGCTTAAAAGGTAACTTTAAGGATAATTATAGAAGTGTAAGTACAGAGAGTAGGAATGCAACTGATGAAAATGCTAATAATAAAGAAAAGAGTGAAATTCTGAATTATGATGAAGTAAAAGATTCATTAATTAGATTTCATGTTATTGCTAATAGCGATAGTGATGAAGATCAAAAACTAAAGCTAAAAGTTAGAGACGAAGTTATAGACTATTTATATCCTTATTTAAGTAATTCGCAGTCTCTGGATGAATCTAGACAGATAATTAAGAGAAATATGGACAAGGTTCATGAAATTGCAGAGCAAGTAATTAAGCAAAATAATTATTCTTATAGCGTGGCTACACAATTATCCAGAGAAAATTTTCCGGAAAAGTCTTATGGAAATATCATTTTACCTCAAGGAAATTATGAAGCTTTTAGAGTAATAATAGGAAGTGGACAGGGCAAAAATTGGTGGTGTGTTATGTTTCCGCCATTATGTTTTGTAGATGAATCAAAGGCACAAGTAGAATATGATAAGACAGAAGCTAGAATTAAAGCAAATGAAAAACAAGCTGATTTAAAATCAGAATTAAACATAGATGGAGCTGACACTAATAAAGTGGATGATGAAGAAAATAAAGAAAATAAGGTACAAGTGAAATTTAAGATATTAGAAATATTTAATGATTTATTTAATTAGGAGGAACAAAATGACAAAAGCATTAGCTATGATTTCAGGTGGATTAGATAGTATCTTAGCTGCAAAGTTGATCAAAGAACAGGGAATAGAAGTAATAGGTATTTGTTTTAAATCATATTTTTTTAATGAAGAAAATGCCAAAAGAATGACTGCACAAATAGGAATAAGATTAGAAGTTGTAGATTTCTCGAAAGAACATTTTGAAATGGTTAAAAACCCAAAGCATGGTTGGGGTAAAAATATAAATCCTTGTATAGATTGTCATTCAATGATGATGAGATATTCAGGTGAATTATTAGAAAAGTTTGGTGCAGATTTTATTATTACTGGTGAAGTATTAAATCAAAGACCTATGTCACAAAATAGGTCTGCACTTGATGTAGTAAAAAAGCAATCTGGATTTAGTGATAAAATCTTAAGACCTTTATGTGCAAAAAATTTAAAAGAAACTCAAATGGAAATAGATGGACTAGTTGATAGAGAAAAGCTATTAGATATTTCGGGAAGAAATAGAAAACCTCAAATGGAACTTGCAGAGAAATGGGGAATAAAAGATTATCCATCTCCAGCTGGAGGTTGTAAATTAACTGAGCCAGGTTATGCTGTTAGATTGAAAGAAATTTTAAGTAGAAAAGAAGAAGTTACAGAAAAGGATATTCATTTACTTAAATATGGAAGACATTTTATTAGTAATAATACTAAAATAATAGTTTCAAGAACAGCTGAAGAAGGTCAACAAATAAAAGCAGTGTTAAATAAGAAGGATATAATGTTTTTGACAACAAAGTTTAGTGGTGCAATGGTAATAATTCCAGAAGGAAATAACCCAACAGACGAGGATTTGACCTTGGCATGCAGATTGTCTGCAAGATATAGCAAAGGTAAAGATGAAAAATTAGTTGAAGTTAGGTATGGGAAATTCTCAACAAAATTTAGTGAAGCTAAAGAAGTTGAACCTATTACTCAAGAAGAATTAGAGAAATACAATATTAATTAAATTGGAGTGAGATAATGAATAAAAAAGCAATTATTGCTGTTAATAGTACAGTCCTAAATGATGAAGAAGATTTAATCAGCGTAGTAACACCTGGTGATTTTTGTGAAATAGAAGATGGTTTCAAGGTGCAATACGATGAAACAGAGCTTTCAGGAATGAAGGGAACAAAAACTACAATAATAATAAGAAAAGATTCTTTCGATTTAATAAGAGAAGGAACTACAGAAACTAAAATGGAATTTGTGAAAAATAAAAGAACAGTATCCATGTATAAAACACCTTATGGAGTAATGGATCTTGAAATAGATACAATAAGGCTTAATATAGATGTTAGCGAAGATGGTGGAAGTATAAATACAATATACATATTAGAAATTGGAGAGCAACCTGCATTAAAAACAAATTTGAATATTGACATAAAGGTACAATAAGTTCATAAGTATAGTAACTTTAGAGTGTATTACAGATAATTAATAAGGGAGTAGGCAAAATGATTGAAATTTAAATCATGAGCAATACTCCTTTTTGCTTATTAAAAGTAAGTTATGTATAAGAGACAAAAGCTTATAAAATCAAGGGTTGACGCAAAAACTTGGAAGTACTTACTTAGTATGAATAGGTTAATGGTGATAATTAATAATTTATAAGTGCTAAAGTTGGAATGATTAAATTAAATATATGTGGATATAATTTTAATGGAAGTGATTAAATGAGAAATGCATTAAAGTATGTAAAAATATTAAACAATGTATGTAATTATTATGGAATAAGTGAAGAAAAATTTATAGAATTTCTAAAAAATAAAGATAACAAATACATATTATTATTAATTTTAAAAAATAATAATTGTCTTGACACTGAAAAAATTAAAGAAGTATTTAAATTAAAAACATCAAAGAGTATTAATAAAAATTTGAGATTAGCAGAAGAAAAATTCCTTGTAAACAGGCTTTTTAGAGAAGAATACTTTCAATTAGAAAATAGTATAGAAAAAAATGATATGATTAATTTATAAAAAAAGACTAGATATTAAGTTTGATGTGTGATATGATATTACCTATGTTATTAAGCAACACAAATACCCCATAGCTTATGTATTTAATTTATGGGGTAATTTGTATTATATCATTATTGAAATAATAAGTCAATAAAAAATTGTATAAAATTTTTTTACATAGGGAGGATAAAATGAATACAAAATATATTTTTGTTACAGGTGGAGTTGTTTCAGGCATAGGTAAAGGGATTACAGCAGCATCTCTTGGAAGGTTATTGAAAAATAGAGGGGTAAAAATTTCTATTCAAAAATTTGATCCATATTTAAATGTAGATCCAGGAACTATGAGTCCTTATCAACATGGGGAAGTTTTTGTAACTGATGATGGAGCTGAAACAGATTTAGATTTAGGACACTATGAAAGATTTATAGATGAAAGTTTAACTCTAAATTCTAATGTTACAACTGGTAAAATATATAGCTCTGTTATAGAAAAAGAAAGAAGAGGAGAATATCTTGGTGGGACTGTTCAAGTAATTCCTCATATAACAAATGCTATAAAAGATAAGGTTTATCAAGTAGCAAATGAAAGAGATGTAGATGTAGTAATAACTGAAATTGGTGGAACTGTTGGAGATATTGAATCTCAGCCATTTTTAGAAGCTATAAGACAAATTAAGAGTGAAGTTGGAGCAGAAAATGTTTGTTACATCCACGTTACGTTAGTGCCATACTTAGGAAAAGCTGGAGAATTAAAAACAAAACCTACTCAACACTCTGTAAAAGAATTAAGAATGATAGGTATTCAACCAGACATAATAGTTTGTAGAGCTGAAAAAGAATTAAATGACGATATTAAAGCTAAAATAGGTTTATTCTGTAATATAGATGGAAGATCTGTAATTCAAAATTTAGATGCAGAAAATCTATATGAAGTACCATTAATGTTACATAATGAAGGGTTAGATAATTTAGTTTGTGAAAAACTACATCTAGGTTGCAAAGATATAGATAATTCAGAATGGATAGACATGGTTGAAAAGATTAAACATCTTAAGAACAATGTTAAGATTGCACTTGTAGGTAAATATGTAGAATTGCACGATGCATATATATCTGTAGTTGAAGCATTAAGTCACGGTGGATATGCTAATAATACTAATGTAGAAATAAAATGGGTAAATGCTGAAGAGGTTGAAACTGGAGATGTAAATGAACTACTTAGAGATGTAGATGGTGTTTTGGTTCCAGGTGGCTTTGGTGACAGAGGAATAGAAGGAAAAATTTCAGCAATAAAATGGGCAAGAGAAAATAAGAAGCCTTTCTTAGGGATTTGTCTAGGAATGCAATGTGCTGTAATAGAATATGCAAGAAGTGTATTGGGATTTGAAGATGCAAATAGTTCAGAAATAAATCCAGATACAAAATATCCTGTAATAGATTTAATGCTAGATCAAAAGGATATTGAAAATCTCGGTGGAACAATGAGATTAGGAAAATATCCATGTAAATTAGATGAAAACAGTAATTCATATGATGTATACAAGAAGGAATTAATTGAAGAAAGACATAGACATAGATATGAATTCAATAATGATTATAGACAACAAATAATTGAAGGCGGAATGAAAATTGTTGGAACAAGTCCTGATGATAGATTAGTTGAAATTGTAGAAGTTCCAGATCATCCTTGGTACGTAGCAGTTCAATTCCATCCAGAATTAAAGTCTAGACCTAATAAGCCACATAGATTATTTGTAGGATTTATAGAAGCATCATTAAAAGAAAATCAAGGAAAGTAAATTTGTTTTATTTTTTAGTTTAAGATATAATATAAATAAAGATTAATAGTTTGAACTGGTAATTACTTTTTGGTAGTTGCCAGTTCAACATAATTTTAAAGATATATAAGCTCTAATTAATATCTTACATATCAATTAAAAAAATTCTGAAAGAAAAGGTGATAATGGAAATTTCTATTTAAGCTTTATCGTTAATTGAACCTTGATAATTGATAATTGGAACATATATAGGCTATGCAGTGAAGCTTATACATTAATGATATGAGTTAAATAAAAGTTGAATATCTTAAAAACTTATATTTATTCCACAGCAAAATCACATCTTATTACCTTACGATTATAATTCCAAGATTTTAATGAGAAAACTAAATAATTTATTTTTATAGATTTATATCTATAAATTGGAGGTGCAATTTTGACAAAACAAGAATATGAAAGTATGACCTTAACTAGTTTGAGGGATATTGCAAAGGATTTAAATGTTAAAAATATATCTAAATTCAAAAAGCATGAATTGATTGAAGAAATTTTGAAAGGTTCAAATAATTTTATAAAAAAAGATGGAGTTATATTGAGAGAAAATATAGCACCTAAAGCTGTAAAGGCAGATGAAACTGTAGTTTCAAGGACTGATAATGCAACTGAAGGCGTAGTTTCAAAGCCTAATAATACAAATGAAGCTGTAAAGGTAACGCAAAGAGAAGATGTGAAGGTGAATAATAATTCTAATGTGAGTTCAGATAATGCTCGAGTTGAAAAAAATGATAAAAAAGAAAATCTACGAGAAATGATAAATGATTCTAGTGTTGCAAATGGAATTTTAGAAATATTAGAAAACAATAGTTTTGGATTTTTAAGATGTAAGAATTATTTAACTAGCAGTGACGATATTTATGTATCTCCATCTCAAATTAGAAGATTTAATTTAAGAACAGGAGATGAAGTTGAAGGAAAGGTAAGAGAAGCAAAAGAAGGAGAAAAATTTAAAGCTCTTTTATTTGTTCAAAAGGTTAACGGAGAAGCCCCAGAAAAGGCTATAGGAAGAAAATCCTTTGAAACCTTAACTCCAATATATCCTAAGGAAAGAGTTAGACTAGAAACTTCTGATAGCAATGATTTAGCATCAAGATTAATGGATATAATATGTCCTATTGGTAAGGGGCAAAGAGGTATAATAGTAGCGCCACCTAAAGCAGGAAAGACTACAGTATTAAAAAAGATTGCTCAAAATATAGCTAAAAATTATCCTGATACAAAGCTTATTGTATTACTTATAGATGAACGACCAGAAGAAGTTACAGATATGAAGAGATCTATAAACGGAGATGTAGTTTATTCAACTTTTGATGAAGAACCACAAAATCATGCTAAAGTATCTCAAATGGTTTTAGAACGAGCAAAGAGAATGGTTGAGCAAGGTAAAGATGTTGTTATTCTTCTAGATAGTATAACAAGATTATCGAGGGCATATAACCTAACAATAACTCCTACAGGAAGAACTTTATCTGGAGGTCTTGATCCAGGGGCTCTTATTATGCCTAAGAAATTCTTTGGGGCAGCTAGAAAGATTGAAGAAGGTGGAAGTTTAACAATACTTGCAACTGCACTTGTTGAAACTGGTTCAAGAATGGATGATATGATCTTTGAAGAATTTAAGGGAACAGGAAACATGGAAGTTCATTTAGATAGAAGATTACAAGAAAGAAGAATTTTCCCTGCAATTGATATTTACAAATCAGGAACTAGAAAAGATGACTTAATTTTATCAAAAGAAGAATTAGAAGTAGCGTTTTCAATTAGAAGAACTATGTACAAAGATGGGAATATTGAAGATATTACAGAAAATCTTATTAACATATTATCTAAAACTAAAAATAATAAAGAATTTATAGAAGTTTTTCAAAAGAGAAATTCATAGTATAAATGAGTGACAAAAAAGATGACCAATATTATAAATGGTCATCTTTTTTTGCTGTTAGAAATTAATTTGTTTGAAATATTCACTATTTCAGTTAAAGAATAGGTATCAGCTAATTCTTTTAATTTATTTCTCATTTTTGATAATTCCTCAGGATTATTTATTAAATTATCAACTACATTATTAATATCCCGTATGTGTTTTACATGTATGCAGTAACCCTCACCAACTAGAAAATCTATATTTTCATTTTCTTGGCCAGGAATTGCAAATGGTATAACTAAAGGAATATTTTTTACTATGGATTCTGTAACAGTTAAGCCACCTGGTTTTGATATGATAATGTCACAATAATCCATTAGATATGAAATATCTTTAGTAAAGCCTAATATATGAAGTTTTTTGTTTTCAAATGTATTGTTGTTGCAGTAACTAGTTAATTTGTTTCTTAAATTATCATTTTTTCCGCAAACAACTGTGATTCTTAATTTATGTTTATTTTTTAATAATTCCTTAAGAACTAGAAAAATTGTATTTAATCCAAGGCTACCGCTCATTAGCAATAGGTTGAAATACCCATCATTTTTTAATTCATTAACGGATGTAACTTCAGTATAAAATTTGCTATTAATAGGAATACCTAAAGGATATATTTTGTCTGGATTTATATGTCTATCAACTAGAGATTGTTTTGTATAATTACTACCAGTTATATACACATCAACATAAGGATCTACATATAAATAATGTGCCTTGAAGTCTGTAACAATTAAAATAAATGGAATTTTTAATCCTTGTTTTTTTAATGGAGAAATCACACTGATATTTATAGAATGTGTGGCAACAATTACATCAGGATTAAATTCGTTTATTAAAGTAACTGCTTTTCTTCTTGCAAAAAAGAAGAAAGGTCTTAAAATTTTGTTAATTAATTTTGTATCAGTTAGGCTGTAAAACAAACCGTAAGTTTTTGGGAAGTATGAAGCTAAAAATTCATAACCTATTACAAGTATCTCATTAATGTATTTTGTATTTTTAGCTAGAAGATCCATTTTTTTTACTTCGTAATTAGCAGCTTTAAAAGATTCTTCTACAGAAGCAGCCGCTTGATTGTGCCCTTGTCCCGTAGAATTAGTTAAAATTAAAACTTTTTTCATGAAAGTCACTCATTTCAAAATGTATTATATTACATGGCTTACCATGTATATTATATTATATATATATTATAATATACATAAAAAAATATTAAGAATTGGTTAATATTTCTTAATTAATATGATTTTTTATGTATTGATAAGCATGAAGTAAAGTGGCTATACCACATTTTGTTGTTAATTTTAATATATGAAAATATAAAGTATATGAATTTGACTTTAAAATATATTTATTTCTGAAACATTAAAAAAAGGAAAGACTGTGTCTTTCCTAGGGGTATTACTTTTTGTCAAGGTTGAATCTCTTGTTGAATTTATCAACTCTTCCACCAACGTCAACAATTTTTTGTTTACCAGTGAAGAATGGGTGGCATTTAGAGCATATTTCAACTTTTAGTTCTTCTTTAGTAGAACCAGTAGTGAAAGTGTTTCCACATGCGCACTTAACCACTGCTTCGTGGTATTCTGGATGTATGCCTTCTCTCATTATTTTTCACCTCTTTCAATTATATAAACTTATGTTAATTATTCAATAACAACCATTAGATTATAGCACAGTGGAATTTTAGCGTCAATAATTAATTAGATTAGCAATAATATAAAAATATCTTTTTATGATGAGAATTAAATGATATAATCGAGTATGATACCTAAAAGGAGAATATTAATAAATGAGTAAATTATATTTTAGATATGGTGCAATGAACTCTGGTAAGTCAACTCATTTGATGCAGGTTGCACATAATTATGAAGAACGTGGTATGAAAATAGTAATTATGAAACCTAAAGTTGATAATAAAGGTGGAGAAACTCTTGTATCAAGACTTGGTGTAAAAAGAAAAGTGGATTTTTTGATATCTGAAGCTGAGGATATTAGAGAAATAGTACATAGTTATTTAAATAAAAATCAGAATATAGATTGCATATTAGTAGATGAAGTTCAATTTTTAAAAAGCCAGCAAATTGATGAGTTATTTGAAATTGCTGTGAAAATTAATATTCCTATTATATGTTATGGACTTAGGACAGATTTTAAAAGAAACGGGTTTGAAGGTAGTACAAGGCTGCTACTGCTCGCGCATAGTATTGAAGAAATGAAGACGATATGTGCGTGTGGTAAAAAGGCAATATTTAATGGAAGAAAAATAAATAATGAATTTGTCTTTGAAGGTCAACAGATTGCAATTGATGAGCAAGATAATGTACAATATGAATCTTTATGTGGAGAATGTTATTACAAATTTAAAGAAAAATAATATAAGAGAGTAAGTGATTTAGATAAATGAAAAGATGTGATGTTGGAGGGCAGGCAGTCATAGAAGGTGTTATGATGCGAGGTAGTAAAAGCCTAGCAACGGCTGTTAGAACTCCAAAAGGAAATATACAGATAGATTTTAAGGATAACAGGCCTATTACCAAGAAATTCCCGTTTTTAAATATACCTTTTCTTAGAGGCTTCTTTGTACTTGTGGAGTCAATGAAAATTGGTATGGAATCTTTAAATTATTCAGCTTCATTTTTAGAAGATGAAGAAGAAGAACCATCAAAATTTGAGAAATGGCTTGAAAACAAATTGGGTGAAAAAGCTAATAATGTGCTAATTGGAATAACTATGTTTATCTCATTTATTTTTGCAATAGGGCTTTTTGTTGCATTGCCTACAGGGATAGCTTCTTTTTTTAAAGTTCTAAGTGTTTCTAATGTTGTTTTAAATTTGGTTGAAGCTGTTATAAGAATAATAATACTTCTATTATATATGTTTTTAATAAGCAAACTTAGTGACATATATAGAGTGTTTCAATATCATGGTGCTGAACATAAGACTATATTTTGTTATGAAGCTATGGAAGAGCTAACAGTAGAAAATGTTAGAAAACAACCAAGACTTCATCCTAGATGTGGAACAAATTTTTTATTCTTAGTTATGTTTGTTAGTATAATAGTTTTTTCTTTTACTGGATGGGGTGGAATTGTAGAAAGATTAGTGCTTAGAATTGTATTTATACCAGTAGTTACAGGAATAAGTTATGAACTTATAAAATGGCTTGGTAAAAATGACAGCATATTAGCTAAAATCATAGCATATCCAGGTCTTAAGTTACAATTATTAACTACTAAAGAGCCTGATGATTCACAAATTGAAGTGGCTATTGCATCTTTAAAAGCTGCAGAAGGAATTAAGGATGCTAAAAAAATTGAAGATCTAATAAATTCTGGAACAGTTACTTTAAAAGATAAAGGAATTGATACAGCTAGATTAGATGCTGAGTTATTATTAGGAAGCGTAATTGAAAAGGAAAGAGTTTATTTAATTACTCATAAAGAAGAAGAAGTTAGTGAAGAGGATACTAAAAAGTACTTTGATTTAATTGAAAAACGTAGAAATAAAATGCCTGTTAAATATATTTTAAATAAATGTGAATTTATGGGGCTTGATTTATACGTTGAAGAAGGGGTTTTAATACCAAGAGATGATACGGAAATATTAGTTGAAGAAGTGCTTAAACTTATAGACGAAAGTGAAGAAAAGTATATATGTGATTTATGTTCAGGATCAGGGGCTATTGGTATAGCATTGGCAAGTTTTAGGCAAAATATAAAGGTAGATTTAATAGATTATTATCCAATCCCAGAAAAAGTTTCGTTAATTAATATACAAAAAACTAATCTGGAGAATAGAGTTACTTTTGTGAAAAGTGATTTGTTAGAAAAGCCTATAGAAGAGAAAAAAATATATGACATTATAGTTTCAAATCCTCCTTATATAGAAGAGGAAGAAATAAGTAAACTTATGGAAGATGTGAAGAATTATGAGCCTCATACAGCATTAAGTGGAGGTATCGATGGATTAGATTTCTATAAAAAAATAATTAGTCAAAGTCGAGAAGTTTTGCGGACATATGGCATATTAGCTTTTGAAATAGGATATAATCAAGGAGAAAGCGTAAAGTCTTTAATGGAAGAAAATGATTTTAAAGATGTAAGAGTAATTAAAGATTTTGCTGGTCTAGACAGAATAGTTATAGCAGTTAAGAGTTAATGCAGGTTACAAATTACAGTTTACAGTTAGAGGTGAGAAAAGTCAGGGATTTTTCTTGGAATATAAATTATATAAATTACGAAGTAATTTCAACATTAACTGTAAACTGACAATTGTTAACTGACCAATTTTGTGGTATAATGAAAAAATGTGAAAAAATAAGTACGGAGTGATTTAGATGTTATTAGATAGATTAGAGTTCATAGAAAATAAATATGATGAATTATCAGTTAAGATCAGTGACCCATCAATTATGCAGAATCAAAATGAATGGAGAAAGCTTTGTAAAGAACATGCTGACTTAGAAGTAATAGTTAATGCTTATAGAGAATATAAGAAAGTTATAGAAGACTTAGAAGCTAACAAAGAAATGCTAAGTGGCGAAAGCGACAAAGAAATGAGAGAAATGCTAAATGAAGAAATAGCTGATCTTACTAATAAAGAAGCAGAATTAGAAAATCAAATACAAATTTTATTATTACCAAAAGACCCTAATGATGAAAAGAATGTATTCGTTGAAATCAGAGGTGGTGCAGGTGGTGAAGAAGCAGCACTATTTGCATACAATTTATTTAGAATGTATACAAGATACGCAGAAACTCAAAGATGGTCAGTTGAAATTATGAGTTTAAATGAAACTGATCTTGGTGGATTTAAAGAAGTTGTATTTATGATTAAAGGTAATGGAGCTTATTCAAAATTAAAGTATGAAAGTGGAGTACATAGAGTTCAAAGAGTACCAGATACTGAATCAAGTGGAAGAATTCATACATCAACAGTAACAGTAGCGGTACTTGCAGAAGTTGATGACGTTGAAATTGAAGTTTTAGATAAAGATATAAGAATAGATGTATTTAGAGCATCTGGTAATGGAGGACAATGCGTTAATACTACAGATTCAGCTGTTAGAATTACACATATACCTAGTGGATTAGTTGTTTCGTGTCAAGATGAAAAATCACAGTTGAAAAATAAAGAAAAAGCTATGAAGGTTTTAAAATCAAGACTTTTTGAGCAAGCAGAAAGAGAAAGAGCAGAAGGAATTGCTGAAGATAGAAAGAGTCAAGTTGGAACTGGAGACAGAAGTGAGAGAATTAGAACTTATAATTACCCACAAGGAAGAATTACTGATCACAGAATTGGCTTGACTTTATATAAATTAGACGCATTCTTAGGCGGAGATCTTGATGAAATGATAAATTCACTTATTACAGCAGACCAAGCGGAAAAAATGAAGTTAATGGGAAATACAGAAGTGTAATATTTACCAAGAAAGCCTTGCATTAGTTTGTGAGGCTTTCAAAGTACTTTGGGAGATTAGATATGGATATATATAGGGCTGTTAAAAGAGAAAAAGCACATCTTAGAATATTTTTAATTATAATGGGTTTAATTGCTTGTATACTTCCTTTAGCGTTATTAGTCACTGGATTAACAAAAGTATTTTATATAAGCTATGTGTTTTTTATTGAGTTGTTAATTGTAATTTCTATTATTATTAAAATGAATGGATATAGGGTTGAATACAGATATTTAAGTAATAGGTTAATATTTAAAACGGGTATTTTTACAAAAGAAAATTTAATTATATGTGATAAAGTTGCTTTAGTACATACAAATAAATCAGATTTTGATTTAGAAATAGTTATTGTTACGAGTGTAGTTTTTAAAAATAGAGCATTGAGACCAATAGATAAAAACTTTTTTAAAAGATATCCTCAAATATCTAAGGATTATAATGCTATTAAACAGATAAATCCTCAAAACGATTATTACTTTCAAGTTATTAAAAGAGGTGGTCTTAAAAAATATTTATTACTTGATTCAATATATAGACATTGTGTAAAAGCTATATATACTGGTGAAAGTATACAGAATATAAAAATAGCAAGAGGGCAGCTTATAGTTTAATACATACATTTCAATTGTCAATTAATGATAAAATCCATTAGGGATTTCTTGAAGTGAGATGTAAAATCTTAATTAGAACTTATATATAATTAATGTGCTGATTCGGAAAGAGGTGTTGTTAGTTGAAAACTAAGGTTTATATAATTAAAGATCCTAAAGTAGATGAAAAGAAAATAGTAGAAGCAGCTGAAATTATTAAAAATGGAGGTATTGTAGTATTTCCAACCGAAACAGTTTATGGGTTAGGTGCAGATGCACTTAATGAAAAAGCAGTGGAAAAAGTATTTATGGCTAAAGGAAGACCGCAGGATAATCCGTTAATTATTCATATTGCTTCAAAAAATGTGGAACTGTATGCAAAAGAAGTTCCAGAGGTTGCAAAACAATTGATAGACAAATTTTGGCCAGGTCCGTTAACAGTTATTTTAAAGAAGAAGGATATAATACCTGGAGTTACTAGTGCTAATTTAGATTCAATAGGTATTAGAATGCCAGATGATGAGATTGCTAGAAAGTTGATTGAACTGTCTAATACTACTATAGCTGCACCATCGGCCAATATAAGTGGAAGACCAAGTCCGACAGATTTTCAAAGATGTATAGAAGATTTAGATGAAAAAGTTGATTGTATTTTAGGTGGAGAGCAAAGCAATATTGGAGTTGAATCTACTATTGTTGATTGTACTGTAGTTCCACCTATTGTTTTGCGTCCGGGTGGAATAACATTGGAGATGCTTAGAGGGGTTGATTCTGGTATTCAGTTAGATAAGGCTATTATGCAAAAGCCTCAGGAGAATTTAAAGCCTAAAGCTCCAGGTATGAAGTATAAACATTACTCCCCTAATGCTAAAGTTACGGTAATAACTGGAGAAAGAAAAAAAACTATTGAAAAAATAAAAGAAATGGTACACTATAATATAGAAAAAGGTAAGAAAGTTTGTATTTTAACTGTTGAAGAAAATGTTAATGAATATACAGATGGAGTTAGCATAGTGATAGGCAGCATAAAAGATTTATCAACTGTAGCTAGAAATTTGTTTGAAGCCTTAAGAAAATGCGATGATTTAGGAGCAGATATAGTTTTGGCTGAGGGATATGAAGAAAAGGGTGTAGGTATAGCTATTATGAATAGATTAAATAAGGCAGCTGGATTTGATATTATTGAGGTTTAACTCAGTTAGCAATGTTAGATTATCAATTGTCAATTGTATATTGTCAATTGCGAAAATATATTCTAAAATAATATATTTCTAATTAATAAATATGATTTGGAGATGATTTGTTATGAAAATTGCAATAGGATGCGATCACGGTGGAGTAGAACTAAAAAATGAAATAATTAAGTTTTTAAATGGCGAAGGATATGAAGTAAAAGATTTTGGAACACATTCAACAGATTCATGCGATTATCCTGATATTGCATTACCAGTAGCAGAAGCTGTAGTTGCAAAAGAATATGAATTTGGAATATTAATTTGTGGTACAGGAATAGGAATAGGCATTGCTGCAAACAAGGTTCCAGGTATTAGAGCTGCATTGTGTTCAGATACCTTTAGTGCGCATGCAACAAGAGAGCATAATAATGCAAATATATTAACTATGGGTCAAAGAGTTGTTGGAACAGGTCTTGCTTTAGATATTGTAAAAACTTTCTTATCATCAAAATTTGAAGGTGACAGACATCAAAAAAGAATAAACAAGATTTCAGATATAGAAAAAAAATACACACATTAAAAAAAGCAGCTATGCTGCAACCAAGATCATAAAAAACAAACTATATTCTGCGAAAGCCTAAAAAATGCAGATATACTATGATAAAGATAAAGAAAAAAGCAGCTATGCTGCAACCAAGATCATAAAAAACAAACTATATTCTGCGAAAGCCTAAAAAATGCAGATGTTATGATAAAGGTAAAGAAAAAAGCAGCTATGCTGCAATCAAGATCATTAATAAAATAGGTATGATGTAACTGCAAGCGATAAAAAAGCAGGTATACTGCACTAAGAACATAAAAAGATCAGATATACATTGCTAAGATTATCAAAAAGCAGTTATGCAGTACTGAAAAACATAAATTAGAAAATACATATAATGTATAAAATATAAATATCAATAGTAAAATTGGAGGAATAAAAAAATGAGTAAAGTTATCGAGATAAATCACCCACTAATATTACATAAGTTAGCCTTCTTAAGGGATGAAAAAACAGGGTCAAAGGATTTTAGAAAGTTAGTAGAAGAAATTTCTATGTTAATGGCTTATGAAGTTACAAGAGATTTTCATACAGAAGAAGTAGAAGTGAAGACACCAGTAGCTGTGGCAAAGTGTAAAATGCTTGCAGGTAAGAAGATGGCAGTAGTTCCGATTTTAAGAGCTGGTCTTGGAATGGTTGATGGAGTATTAAATTTGATTCCAGCAGCTAAAGTTGGTCATATTGGATTATATAGAGATGAAGAAACACTTCAACCTGTTGAATATTTTTGTAAATTACCACAAGATATAGCTGAAAGAGATATTATAGTAGTTGATCCAATGCTTGCAACAGGAGGATCTTCAATAGATGCTTTAACTATGCTTAAAAATAGAGGAGCAAAAAATTTAAAATTAATGTGTTTAGTAGGTGCCCCAGAAGGAATTGAAGCTGTTAAAAAAGCACATGATGATGTTGATATTTACTTAGCATCTATAGATGAAAAATTAAATGAACATGGTTATATAGTACCAGGTCTTGGTGATGCAGGAGATAGATTATTTGGAACTAAGTAAAAAATACATCAATAAAACCCATATAAATATCTAGAGTTATTAGTATAACCCAAAATAATTTATACTTACGGGGGATGTGTAGTATGGAAAGAAGAGATAAGCATAATTATTATTTAGATATTGCAGAAACAGTTCTAGAAAGAGGAACTTGTTTAAGAAGAAACTATGGTTCAATAATAGTTAAAAACGATGAGATAATTTCTACTGGATATACAGGAGCGCCTAGAGGAAGAAAAAACTGTATTGATTTAAATAATTGCATAAGGGAAACGCTTAATGTTCCAAGGGGAACACATTATGAATTATGTAGAAGTGTACATAGTGAGGCTAATGCTATAATAAGTGCTTCAAGAAGGGATATGATTGGAGCAACACTTTATTTAGTTGGAAAAGATTCGAAAACAAAGGAATACGTAAAAGATGCTAATTCATGTTCAATGTGTAAAAGATTGATAATCAATTCAGGAATTATTAATGTTGTTATACGAGATTCGAAGGATGAATATAGAGAAATTGATGTGAATTCATGGATAGATGATGACGATTCTTTAAAAATTACTATGGAAGCAGGATATTAAATTGTGCCGAAGGCAATAATTTAAGGTGAAATCTATTGGTGGAATTTTAAAATCCATAAAAACTATGGTTTTATCCTCAACAGTTGACTACTGATTTACTAGTAGTTGACTTAATCAAGCTTAAATTGGAGGAAGTAAAAATGAGTACAAAGAAGATTATTACCATTTTTGGAACTAGACCTGAAGCTATAAAAATGGCACCTCTAGTAAAAGAATTGGAAAAAAGAGAGCAAATTGAGTCAAAAGTTTGTGTAACAGCTCAACATAGAGAAATGTTAGATCAAGTTTTAGAGTTATTTGACATCAAACCAGATTTTGATTTAAATATAATGAAAACAAAGCAGACGTTAACAGGGATTACAAGCAGAGTTTTAGAAGGTTTGGAAGAAGTGTTTCAAGAAGAAAAACCTGATATGATTTTAGTTCATGGAGATACAACAACAACCTTTGCTGGATCACTAGCTGCGTTTTATCAACAAATTAAAGTTGGTCATGTTGAAGCTGGTCTTAGAACGTTTAATAAGTACTTTCCTTTTCCAGAAGAAATGAATAGAAAGCTTACAGGAAGCTTAGCAGATTTACACTTTGCACCAACTAAGGGGTCAAAAGAAAATTTGTTAAGAGAAGGCATAAATGAATCTGACATATACATTACAGGAAACACTGTAATTGATGCTATGAGACATACTGTTGAAGAAAATTATGTTTTTGAAACTGACGAATTAAATAATATAGATTTCAATAGAAAAGTTATAATGATTACAGCTCATAGAAGAGAAAACTGGGGAGAAGGAATTCAAAATATTTGTGAGGCTTTAAATAAGATAGTTGAGCAAAACACTGATGTAGAATTAGTATATTTAGTTCATTTAAATCCAGTAGTTAAAGATGTAGTTTTTGAGAGATTAGGTGGAAAGGATAGAATACATTTATTATCCCCATTAGATACTAAAGAAACTCATAATTTAATGAATAAATCATTTATGGTAATGACCGATTCTGGTGGATTGCAAGAAGAAGCACCTCATTTAGGAAAACCTGTACTAGTATTGAGAGATGTTACTGAAAGACCTGAAGCAGTTGAAGCTGGTACAGTTAAGCTTGTGGGAACTGATGTGGATAAAATAGTGAGTGAAGCTAATAAATTATTAAAAAATTCTGAAGCATATTCAAAAATGAGTAAATCTATTAATCCTTATGGAGATGGAGAAGCTTCAAGAAGAATAGCAGATGCTATATTAAAGTATTTTGAATTAAGTTCAAATGAAGTAGATGAGTTTAAAAATATAAAATAGTATAATTAGTGTATTAATTGGATTAGAGTTATGTTTTGCAAGCATATTTGCTTAATTTTTATAGAAATTAAGCAAATATGCTTTTTTGGTATGGATAATTATAAAAGTATGAAGTTTGTTTAAAATTTAACAAAATTTACTTGATAAAAAAAATAATAGAGGGTATAATTTAGATATGTTAATAATTTAACGAAAATAAATATTTTATAGAATTTTAGGAGGTCAAACATGAGAGACGTAGTTATTGTAAGTGCCGTAAGAACAGCATTAGGAAGTTTTGGTGGAGCATTAAAAGATGTATCTGCAGTAGATTTAGGAGCTTTAGTAATCAAAGAAGCAGTTAATAGAGCAGGAGTTAAACCAGAATTAATTGAAGAAGTTATCATGGGTAATGTAATTCAAGCAGGACTTGGTCAAAACACTGCAAGACAATCAACAATAAAAGCAGGATTACCACAAGAAGTTTCAGCTATGACTATAAACAAAGTTTGTGGTTCAGGACTTAGAGCAGTAAGTTTAGCAGCTCAAATGATAAAAGCTGGAGATGCTGATGTTATTATTGCTGGTGGTATGGAAAATATGTCAGCTGCACCTTATTTATTAAAGTCTGCTAGATGGGGACAAAGAATGGGTGACGGTAAAATGGTTGACTCAATGATAAATGATGCATTATGGGATTCTTTTAATAACTACCATATGGGAGTTACAGCTGAAAATATTGCTAAAGAATGGGGACTAACAAGAGAAGAACAAGATGCTTTTTCAGCAGCTTCACAACAAAAAGCTGAAGCAGCAATTAAATCAGGAAGATTTAAAGATGAAATAGTTCCAGTTGTTATTCCACAAAGAAAAGGAGATCCAAAAGTATTTGATACAGATGAATTCCCAAGATTCGGAACAACAGTAGAAACATTAGCAAAATTAAAACCATCATTTATTAAAGATGGTACAGTAACAGCAGGTAATGCTTCAGGAATTAATGATGGAGCAGCAGCATTTGTTATTATGAGTGCAGAAAAAGCAGCAGAATTAGGAATTAAGCCAATGGCTAAAATAGTTTCTTATGGTTCAAAAGGATTAGATCCAGCTATAATGGGATATGGTCCATTCCATGCAACTAAAAAAGCATTAGAAAAAGCTAACTTAACAATTGAAGATTTAGACTTAATTGAAGCTAATGAAGCTTTTGCAGCACAAAGTTTAGCAGTAGCTAAAGACTTAAAGTTTGATATGTCAAAAGTAAATGTTAATGGTGGAGCAATTGCTTTAGGCCATCCAGTTGGAGCATCTGGAGCAAGAATCTTAGTAACTCTTCTTCATGAAATGGAAAAGAGAGATGCTAAGAAAGGTCTTGCAACATTATGTATAGGTGGAGGAATGGGAACAGCTCTTATAGTTGAAAGAGTTTAGTATACAAGTTCACATTCGCAACAAGTTACTATGATAAGATATATTATCATAGTAACTTTTTTATATAATAAAAATTTTAATTGATTCGGTATAAAAGAGTATACTAAGGAGGAAAATAGTATTTGAATTAGTGAATAGTTGATTAATTAATAATGAATAATTGATTAATTAATTAAAAATAAAAAATAAATTTTGAATAAGTAAAAATTTATATATTCAAATATCATATTTTGAATATAAAGGAATTATCATTAAAAAAAACTTAAAAAAGGTGATATTTCTCCAAATTTCATAGAATTGATAAAAATAAATAACAAATTTTGTAATGAAAATGTTAACATGAAAAGCCAAATAATTATTCAATTAATAAAATATTCTGAAAAAAGACTTAAGAGTTATAATAAAAGTCAAAAAATAAGAAAAAAAAAGAAAAATGTTGAAATTGCTAAGCATTCGGGAGTATTATCGTTATAATTAACTTATATGGGATATACAGACGCAATTTAACTAAAAATAGTAATTTGTTAATGATAAACATAAAAGATATAATATATCTATTGAGGTTAAGGGGGATGTGTATGAATAAAGAGATGAATAAACTGCTTTTACAAACCATAAAATATGATTTGGTAAGTGGTATATTAGTAGCTTTAGTGATAGCATTTACTTCTACCTTTATAAATGCAGGAATCTATGCAGTAGGGGTTTGTGTAGCTTTAGCTAATTTTTTGGCGTATGGATACATAATTGAAAAATATTTGAGGAAAGAAGGAAAGCAGTGGATTATATCAGTGACATATTTTTTAAGGATGGCATTCATAGTTGCTACTTTCATGCCATTTGTAAAAAATATATCTTATATGATGTACTACATGGCAGGTTTTGTTTCTCATTATATTCTACTGGTTGGATTCAACATAAAAAATAGGAAAGGAAGTGTTTAGGTTGAAGGAATTAATACCTATATTTTCCCCCGAAATTTTTGGCATTACAATCGACATTACAGCAAGCATAATAGTCGAGTGGGTTGTTATTTTAATTTTGGGAATAGGTGCTTTTCTATTAACAAGGAATCTGAAGTTGAAAGATCCTAGTAAGACTCAATCGGCTTTAGAAAAAGTTTATCAATCTATACGTGACTTGTTAGTTAGTGTTATGGGAGAAGAGTACGAGTCATTTTTGCCTTATATAGGAACATTAATGATTTATTTACTTATCTTAAATTTCACAGGATTAATAGGTATTGCGCCACCAACATCTGACTTAAGTGTAACAGCATCATTTGCAATAGTTACCTTTTTAGTTGTAAATCTAAATGCTATTAAGAAACACGGCATTTTATCTTATGGAAAAGGGTTATTGCATCCATATGCATTTATGTTACCAATTAACATAATGGAGAGATTTGTACTTTTAGTATCACTGTCCCTTCGACTTTTTGGTAATATGGTTGCAGCGGTAATAATATTGGATCTGATTTATGAACAATTAGGCCATATTGCAATGCTTGCACAACTTGGTACACCAATCTTTTTACATGGATACTTTGATTTGTTTGATGGTGGAATCCAAATGCTTGTATTTTCAATGTTAACAATGATTAACATTAAAGTAACAGCAGATCATTAAAAAAATAAAAACTATAAAAATTTAATTATTTAGGAGGAATCACAATGGGATTAGGAGTTTTAGCAGCTGGTATAGCTGTATTAGCAGGTATTGGAGCAGGAATAGGTATAGGTATAGCTACAGGTAAGGCAGCAGAAGCTGTTGGTAGACAACCAGAACAAATGGGTAAAATTCAAACTATGTTAATTCTAGGTGCTGCACTTTCAGAAGCAACTGCAATCTATGGATTAGTAATTGCATTCTTAGTAATGAACAAATAATAACTAAATATGAGTTTGTATGAGTTAATTATATTGACTCCGAAGGGAGGATATAGGTAAAAGATGGAAATAAAATTATCAACGTTAATAATGAACTGGGTTAATTTTGGTATTATAATTTTGATTGCAAGGCATTTCTTTTGGAATAAAATAAAAGGAATACTTTCAGACAGACAAAAATATGTAAATGACAAGTTAACTAAAGCAGATGAAGATGCTGAAAAAGCAAGACTATATTTAGTTCAAAATGAACAAATTTTAAAATCAGCAAAAGAAGAAGGCAATAAAATCACCGAAATGCAAAAGCAAAAAGGTGAAAAGCTTTATGAAGAAATTGTTGGTGATGCAAAAGCAGAAGCAGTTTCTGTAAAGGAAAGAGCTAATCTAGAAATTCAAAGAGAAAAAGAAAAAGCAGAACATGAGATAAGAAAGCAAGCTGTAGATTTAGCGGTAGAATTATCAGTTAAAGCATTAGGACAACAAATTGATCAAGATACACATAGAAAACTTATCGGTGATTTTATTGCTAAGGTAGGTATGTAGGTATGTATGAATATTTAGATCGAAGATATGCTTTAGCGCTATATGAAATCGCTGAAAAAAATAATAAAGTGGATGAATATTTACAGGACTTAAGAGATATTTGCGATCTATTTGATAGCAATGAAGACTTTTATCAAGTAATTAAACATCCAAAAGTAAATACAGCTAAGAAAAAACAATTATTCAATGATTTGTTTAAAGGAAAAATTGATGAAGAACTACTTGCTTTTTTAATTGTGTTAATTGAAAAGGGAAGAGTACTTTATTTAAGAGAAAAGCTAAATCAAATGGTAGACATTGATTTAGAAAGAAGAAACACTATAAGAGGTGTAGTTAAAACTGCTGTGCCACTTTTAGATGAAGAATTAGAACAATTAAAAAATATCTTTGAAAAGAAGTACGATAAAACTATATTATTTGATACAAAAATAGATAAAAGCCTTTTAGGTGGAGTTTATGTTAAAGTTGGAAATGATATTATTGATGGTACTATAAAATCAAAGATAGAAGAAATGAAAGAATTAATGCTTAAGAAAGAATAGAGGTGAATCCATGAATATTAAACCAGAAGAAATAACTTCTATTATCAAAAAAGAAATAGAAAAGTATGAGAGTGATATTAAAACAGTAGATTCTGGTACTATAATCCAAATAGGAGATGGTGTTTCAAGAGTTTATGGATTAGACAATTGTATGCAAGGGGAATTATTAGAATTCCCTAATAATGTATATGGGATGGTTTTAAATCTTGAACAAGATAACGTTGGATGTGTTCTTTTAGGAGATGAAAAAGGAATAAAAGAAGGCGATATAGTTAAAGGAACTGGAAAAGTTGTTGAAGTTCCTGTAGGTGAAGCAATGATAGGAAGAGTTGTTAATGCTTTAGGAGAACCAATTGATGGCAAAGGCCCTATAACAGCTGCTGAACACAGACCAGTTGAAACACCAGCTGCTAGTATCATTGACAGAAGCTCAGTTAATCAACCATTACAAACAGGAATTAAGGCTATAGATTCTATGATTCCAATTGGTAGAGGTCAAAGAGAACTTATAATTGGAGATAGACAAACTGGTAAAACAGCTATAGCTATTGATACAATCTTAAACCAAAAGGGAAAAGATGTTATTTGTATATATGTAGCTATTGGTCAAAAACAATCAACAGTTGCACATCTTGTTAATACTTTCACTGAAAATGGTGCTATGGATTATACTGTAGTTGTAAGTGCTACTGCATCAGAAACAGCTCCACTTCAATATATTGCACCATATGCTGGATGTAGTATAGGTGAATATTTTATGCATCAAGGTAAAGATGTATTAATAATTTATGATGATTTATCTAAGCATGCAACTGCATATAGATCAATGTCATTACTACTTAAGAGACCACCAGGAAGAGAAGCTTATCCAGGGGACGTTTTCTACATCCATTCAAGATTGCTTGAAAGAGCAGCTAAATTGTCTAAGGAATTAGGTGGAGGTTCAATTACAGCACTTCCAATTATAGAAACTCAAGCTGGAGACGTTACTGCTTACATACCAACAAACGTTATTTCTATAACAGACGGACAAATATTCTTAGAATCTGATTTGTTCAATGCAGGTCAAAGACCAGCGGTTAATGCTGGTATCTCGGTATCGAGAGTTGGTGGTAGTGCACAAATCAAAGCTATGAAACAAGTAAGTGGTACTCTAAGATTAGACCTTGCACAATACAGAGAATTAGAAGCATTTACTCAATTTGGGTCTGATTTAGATGCCGATTCTAGCAGAAGACTTGAAAAAGGTAAGAGACTAGTTGAAGTATTAAAGCAAGATCAATATAGTCCACTTGAAGTTGAAGAACAAGTTATGATGTTATATGCAGCAGTTAACGACTTCTTATCAGATGTTAAAGTAAGCGATATAAAGAGATTCGAAAAAGAATTCTTAGAATATGCTGATACTCACTATAGAGAACTAGGAAAATCAATTCTTACAGAAAAAACTTTGACTGATGAAATAAAAGCAAAGTTAGAAGAATCTATAGTTGAGTTCAAAAAGATATTTTTAAAAGAAGCATAGCTTAAACTTTTAAGCTATGCCCTTCTTAGGAGGTGGAAATCATGGGCGCAGCTGGACTTCTTGATATTAAGAAAAGAATTAAGTCAGTTGAAAGTACAAGAAAAATCACTAATGCAATGGGACTTGTTGCCACTTCTAAGTTAAGAAAAACTAAAAAAGAGTTTGCAGTAAACAGTAAGTTTACTGATATAACTGAACCAATTGTAAGAAATCTTGCAACTGCAGCATCTGAAGACGGAAGCAACGTTTATTTTGAAGGAAATGATAGTAAAAATAAATTATATGTTGTAATAACTTCGGATTCGGGATTATGCGGTGGGTTTAATAGTAGTGTAGTATCTCAATTAGCACAAGTTATTGGAAAGAATAGAGATACAGCGAAGGTTATTTTAGTTGGAAGCAAGGGTCTTGGTTATTTAAAGAAAATTAAGGTAGAGCCAATAGAAGAATATGTAGATATTGGAGATGTACCAACAGTAAGCGAAGCAAAAGTAATATTTGATAAAGCTCTTGAAATGTACTTAAATGGTGAGGTTTCAGAAGTAAATATCGTATATTCTGAATTCGTATCATCAGTTAAGCAGGAAACAAAATCAGTTAAGATGTTACCTATAGAGAAATCAGAAGGTAATGGTGTAGGATCGTTCATTATTGAGCCTAGTGTAGAATTAGTATTAGAAGATACGCTTAATATTTATTTAAAAGGAAAAATTAGAGGCATACTTTTAAGTTCAAAATGTAGTGAACAAAGTACAAGAATGACTGCTATGGATGGAGCTACAAAGAATGCTGATGATTTATTAGATAAGTTAAAGCTTAAATTTAATAGAATTAGACAAGGTGCGATCACACAAGAAATATCTGAAATTGTTGGAGGAGCAGCAGCTCAAAATTAGTAAGGAGGTATCTTAATGCCTGGAAAGATGGGAAAAGTGGTTCAAGTAATTGGACCAGTAATAGATATAAAGTTTGATTCAGATTCCCTTCCGAATTTATACAATGCGATTGTAATTAAGGCGGGAGATAATGAATTAGTAGCAGAAGTTGAACAACACGTTGGAGATGATATAGTTAGAACAATAGCTATGTCAGCTACAGAAGGTTTAAAAAGAGGAATGGATGCTGTTGATACAGGAGCACCTATTTCTGTTCCAGTAGGTCAAGAAGTATTAGGAAGATTATTTAATGTTTTAGGAAAGCCTATAGATAATTGTGGTGATGTTGAAATCAAACAAGAATACCCAATTCATAGGCCAGCACCTAGTTTTAAAGATCAATCTGTTGAGCCTGAAATGTTTGAAACAGGTATCAAGGTAGTAGACTTACTTGCACCATATCAAAGAGGTGGTAAGATCGGTCTATTCGGAGGAGCTGGAGTTGGTAAAACAGTATTAATTCAAGAATTAATAAATAATATAGCTAAACAACATAATGGATTATCAGTATTTACTGGAGTTGGTGAAAGATCAAGAGAAGGTAACGATTTATACTATGAAATGAAAGAATCAGGGGTTATTGACAAAACTGCACTAGTGTTTGGTCAAATGAATGAGCCACCTGGAGCTAGAATGAGAGTTGCGTTAACTGGACTTACTATGGCAGAATACTTCAGAGATAAGGGCCAAGATGTGTTATTATTCATAGATAACATATTCAGATATACGCAAGCAGGTTCTGAGGTTTCAGCGTTACTTGGAAGAACACCTTCAGCCGTTGGATATCAGCCAACACTTGCAACTGAAATGGGTGCACTTCAAGAAAGAATTACATCAACAGTTAATGGATCAATTACATCAGTTCAAGCAGTATATGTTCCTGCCGATGACTTAACTGACCCAGCACCAGCAACAACATTCTCACATCTAGATGCAACAACAGTTTTATCTAGAAGTATAGTAGAGCTTGGTATATATCCAGCTGTAGATCCATTAGAATCTACTTCAAGAATTCTTGATCCAAGAATAGTTGGTGAAGAACACTATAAAGTGGCAGCAGAAGTTAAAAGAGTACTTGAAAAATATAGACAATTACAAGATATCATTGCTATCCTAGGTGTAGATGAATTAGGAGACGAAGATAAGGCGGTAGTTGCTAGAGCAAGAAGAATACAAAGATTCTTATCTCAACCATTTACAGTTGGTGAACAATTTACAGGATTAAAAGGTAAGTATGTAACTGTAAAAGAAACTATTAGAGGATTTAAAGAAATTCTTGAAGGTAAATATGATGAGTTACCTGAATCAGCATTCTTATTTGCAGGTACTATAGATGATGTTATAGAAAAAGCTAAAACTTTAGGATAAGGGGATGAGCAACTATGGCTAATACCTTTTTACTAAAAATAATAACACCAAGCCGTGAGGTTTATAGTGGAGATGTTGAAAAAATTTCTTTAAAAAGTGTAGATGGAGGATTTCAAGTATTTGCAAATCATGGAAATATGATAGCTAGTACAGTACCATGTATTGCATTTTTTAAAGATGCTAAAGGTAATGATGAAGAATTATTCATTTCAAAAGCAATAGTACAAATTAATAATAATGAAATGTTAATAAGTAGTGATGCTGCTGAATTTGAAGAAGATATCGATGAAGTAAGAGCTCAGGAAGCAATGGAAAGAGCTGAAAAAAGACTTAAAGATATTGGAACTTACAATAAGCAAAGAGCTGAATCAGCATTACTTAGAGCAAAGGAAAGATTAAAATTAAAAAAATCTATTCATCATAGATAATATTTTAAGCTTACTAAAGTGTAGTAACTTTTATATAGGTGTAAATCTATATAAAAGATTTACACTTTATTTTTTTGCGATTTTTTATTCTAGATATTGACAATGTATCACAAAATTTTGAGAATTAAATACTATATAATATACAAATAATAAAGAATAAAATTTGAAGATATGGCCATAATTAAGAAAGATAAAATAAGGGGGATGTGACATGAATATAAAAATAAGTGCAGTAATTCTTATATTATTATCTTTTTTTAATTTAGGCGCTGTTTCAAAAGGTATTAAAGTTGATGAAACTTCATTTAATTCTATTGAACAAAATCTTAGAAATATAAGTGAATTTAATGAAAATGGTGTAAAGCTTCAATATAAAACTAAAAATGATATAAATAGTGAGAATCTTAGGATAAAAGAATATTTAACTCAGAATATAAGCGGAAATTATAAAGAAATCCAAAAAGATCAGTTTGAAGTTGATAATAATGATTATAATATTAATGCAAAATCTTGGTGTGAGAATCAATATACCTATGTTGAAATCACAATAATAAATAGAAATTCAAAGTTATCAACAGTGGATTTGAAAAATATGCTTAGAAAATTAGAAAATAAGAATTTAGAAAGTATGCAGTATTTTATTTATTATGAATGCAAAGAAATTACAGGAAATAAGAATTCGTTAGATAAATTTATAGATCAAAACAATATTCAGCATGTACAGTTATTAGAAATTAGCAATGGTTATACTGGGACAGGATATTTGAAAGATGGAAATAAGGTTAACTTTGCATTAACTCGATATAATACTGGTTCACATATAATAATTGGTACACCAATAATATTTACAACATACTAAAGCATATTGAAAAATTTATTTAAACGATTATTTATACAGTTTGTTTTATAATGTATATTTAAAATTTTATTTATTTTTCGAATGCTCAACAATTTATTATGGAGGATAATATGGAGAAAATAGTGGTTAAGGGTGTAAAGCAGCTTAAAGGTGAAGTTGATATAAGTTCAGCAAAAAATTCAATTTTACCAATAATAGCGGCAACTATATTATGTCCAGAACCAATAGTTATAGAAAATGCACCAAGATTGGAAGATGTAGAAGTTATATGTAAATTATTAAGTGAATTAAATTGTAATGTTGATATTTCAGATATTAGTAATGAATTAATAATAGATACAAAAAACATGGTAGAAATGGATGCAAATGAAGAATTAATGAGAAAAATGAGGGCATCATTTTTAATTATGGGTCCTATGCTTGCTAGATTTGGTTATTGCAAATTATCTTTACCAGGTGGTTGCAATATAGGCAGCAGGCCAATAGATTTACATCTTAAAGGATTTAAACTTCTTGGAGCTGAGGTTAAGACAGATCATGGATTTGTAGAAGTAAAAGCAAAAAAAATGGTAGGAAGTAGAATATATTTAGATTTCCCTTCAGTTGGTGCAACTGAAAATATTATTATGGCATCAATCTTTATTGATGGAGTTACTATAATAGAAAATGCAGCTGAAGAACCTGAGATTTGGGATTTAGCTCAATTTTTAAATAAGATGGGTGCGAAAATAGAAGGGGCAGGATTCGGCAAAATAACAATTACAGGAGTAAGAAGTTTAAAAGGAACGATTTATACTCCAATATATGATAGGATAGAAGCTGGAACATTTATGATAGCAGCAGCTATTACAAATAGTAAAATAAAGATAAATGGAATAAATGAAGAACATTTAAGACCTATAATAGAAAAATTAAAAGAATGTGGAGTAAATTTTAGTGATTATAAAAATAATTCTATAATAGTAGATGGTACAGGGACTAAAAACCCCGTTGACATAAAAACACTTCCATATCCAGGTTTTCCTACAGATATGCAGGCACAAATGATGAGCTTATTATCTGTAGTTAAAGGTGTTAGCGTCATTACAGAAACAGTTTTTGAAAATAGATTTATGCATGTTGCTGAATTGTTAAGAATGGGGGCTAATATAAAAATTGATGGAAGAACTGCCATAATTGAAGGAATAGAAAAACTAACAGGATGTGAAGTTAAAGCAACGGATTTAAGAGCTGGAGCAGCAATGATCTTAAGTGGATTATCAGCAGAAGGACAAACTGAAATAAGTGATATTTATCATATTGATAGAGGATATGTCAATATTGAAGAGAAGTTTAGAAAATTAGGAGCAGAAATATATAGAGTGACTGTCTAAAGTATATTGTATCTCATGATGTAATTATGAAACATTGTGAGATATTTTTTGTTATAAAGTGGTTGGAATTGTTTATATATGAAGAAAAGTTGGGTTACATAATTATCATAAGTAATAATTTTAATACATATAATAACGTAGACTTAGGGAGGGGAATTAATGAGAATAATCAATATAAAAAACAGGAATATACAAATAAGCAATAACGTATATACAATTGCTATTATGACTTTGGCGATTTTATTGACATTAATAGTATTACCAATAATATTTTTAGGATTAGGGAAGAGTAGCATTAATGCATTTAATACTGGAAATGGAGATGTAGATGTAGTTAAAGGGGGAGGAATAACATTTCCTACAAATGGGAAAGTGAAGTTATATCGTAAGGAAGAAAACAAAGTGGAAGAATTAGATTTAGAAGAATACATTATTGGAGTGGTAGCAAGTGAAGTTCCTGCAAATTTTAGTGAGGAAGCGCTAAAAGCTCAAGCTGTTGCAGCAAGAACATTTTATATGAGTAAGCGGGTGAATCCGTGTAAAGATGCAAAAAGTCATGATGCGGAAGTTTGTGATACAAATAACTGTCAAGTATATATGAGTAAGAAAGAGAGGCTAAGTAAATGGAGTAGTAAGGATGGAGAAGATAATTGGAGTAAAATAAAAAAAGCAGTTTATGATACAAAAGGGCAGATTCTCACCTATGATGGAAGTGTGCTAGAATATCCTCAATTTTTTGCAACAAGTTCTGGAAAAACTGAAGATGCAAAAGATGTATTTTCAATTGATGTACCATATTTGAAGTCTGAGGAAAGTAAAGGGGAAGAAAATGCACCTAAATTTAAAACTAATACAGAAATTCCTATAAGTGAATTTATAAATAAAATCAATGCAAAATATCCAGAGGCAAATGTTAAAGCAGATAATTTGCCTTCACAAATCAAGATAGACAGCCATACAGACGGTGGAAGTGTAAAAATAATAAGAATAGGAAAAGAATCTATTAAGGGAACTCAATTTAGAGAGTTGTTTAATTTAAATTCAAGTAATTTTACTTTAGAATTTAATAAGGATTCAATAAAAATAAATTGCACGGGCTATGGACATGGTGTTGGAATGAGTCAATGGGGTGCAAATGCTATGGCTAAGAATGGCGATACATATGATAATATTCTTAAGCATTATTATAATGGAGTTAAGATTGCAGAAATTATATATACTTAGTTGAAAAATACTTGTTTTTTAATAGTTTATGACTATGTAAGACAAGTATTTTTTGTGTTTATTTTCTTGTTTGTAATTTTTAAAAGTGGGCATACTTTAAAATGACTTATGTAAAGAAGATTGAATAGAAAATAGTTTAAAACAAAAAATGTGGAATAAAAAAATAAAATTATGTATTAATTTTCAAAAAAAGGGAACTATATCAATAGGAGGTGTTCACTTTGAACAAAAATTTAAAAGAAAAATTTAAAAATTTATTTAGGAAGGAGGGATTTTATATCGCTTTATTCCTCTGCCTTTGCGTAATAGTGACTGTGGGTACAGTTTCGTATAAAATGCTTAATAATAAGCAGGAAGTAAATAAAACAGACGCAGATGATAGAGGCAAAGAGCTAACATTAAATACTAATGATAAACCAGCAAATCAAATTCAAAATGCTGAGAGAGCTCAAAATGATGAGAAAGTAAATAGTGATACTGTTAATAAAACAAAAACTGAAAAATCAGCTGCAGTAACTACAACTAATAAAGTGAATTTTTCAAATCCATTAAATGGTATTGAAAGTAGAAAATATACTTATCCTTCACCAGTAAAAATGGAAGAAGGAATTTTTAGAACTATTAGAGGGGTAAATTTAGAAGCTAAAATAGGGACCGAAGTTAAAGCAGCAGCAGATGGAGTAGTAGAACTTGCTGAGAACTCAGGTGTTGAAGAAGGCGTAGTCATAGAAATTAAACATGCAAATGGATTAAGAACAAGATATGGAAATCTTGATGCAGATGTATCAGTAAAAAAAGGTGATAAGGTTAAAGCCAATCAAGTTATTGCAAAGGTAGGAGAAACAGCTAAGGTATTTAGTAAAGATGCCTTTGGTGAATTTTTAAATTTGCAAGTAATTGATGCCAATGGAGAGCAAGTTAATCCAGAAAAATATTTTAACTTAAAAACTAAATAACAATATAAGAAGATTATATTAGTCATTCATCCTGTTAAATGGTGAATGGCTAATAGAAAGAAAAATTGTAATTTATAAATTATTAAATCAAGGAAGTGGTATTTTGAAAGATTATATTGAAGAAAGGGTTCTAGATGTTGCAAAATATATTATAGATTCAAAAGCTACAATAAGAAAAACTGCAAAGGTTTTTGGTGTTAGTAAAAGCACAATTCACAAAGATATGACAGAAAGGCTTTTGAAAATAAATCCTGAAATTGCTCAAGAAACTCACTCGATATTAGAATTGAACAAGTCAGAAAGGCACATTAGAGGTGGAAAAGCTACCCAAATGAAATATAAAATTATTGAATCTTAGTGAAAATAAGTCTATAATATAATATTAGTAGAATTATGTAATCATAGGTATTAATATGTATTATAGGAGTGAAAAAAATAATGGGTTTTTGGAGAACAGGGATAGACTTAGCTATTGATTTAGGAACAGCAACAGTATTGGTCTATGTGAAGGGAAAAGGAGTTATACTAAAGGAACCATCAGTTGTAGCCATAAACAAAAATAATAATAAATTGTTGGCTATAGGTGAAGAAGCAAGAAAAATGATAGGAAGAACTCCAGGAAATATCGTTGCAGTTAGACCACTGAGAGAAGGAGTTATTTCTGACTATGATATAACTCAAAAAATGTTGAAAGAATTTATTAAAAAAGCATGTGGAAAGAGAAATGTTAGAGCACCAAAGGTTATTGTATGTGTACCATCTCAAGCTACAGAAGTAGAAAAGAGGGCTGTTATTGATGCCGCTATGAATTCAGGTGCTAAAACGGTTCGTTTAATAGAAGAACCGCTTGCAGCTGCTATTGGGGCTGGTTTAGATATAACAAAGCCAAGTGGATGTATGGTAGTTGATATTGGAGGAGGGACTTCTGATATTGCTGTCATTTCTTTAGGTGGAGTTGTAGAAAGAGATTCAATAAAAGTTGGTGGAGACAAATTTGATGATGCTATAATTAAATATGTTAGAAATGAATACAAGCTAATGATTGGAGAAAAAACAGCTGAAGATTTAAAAATAAATATTGGATCAGCATTTAAAAATTCTAGAAGTTTAACTTGTATGATGAAGGGAAGAAATCTTGTTACAGGATTACCAGATGAAGTGGAAATTACTACAGAAGAAGTAAGAAATGCTATAAAGGAACCTGTAGAAGCAATTGTTGACACAGTAAAAAGAGTATTAGAAAGAACACCACCTGAGTTAGCTTCAGATATAATTGAAAGAGGAATAGTAATGACAGGTGGAGGAGCATTAATACATGGTTTGGATAAGCTTATAGAGTTTAAAACAGGAGTAACTGCAATTGTTGCTGAAAATACTGTTGAATGTGTTGTTAATGGAACCGGTGAAGTACTTAATTATCTAGACAAGTTAGATAATGAAGTGAATGCTCAACAAATTGTTCTTGTAGAATAATGAAGGAATAAATAACAGTCCAAAATTTATTTTAGACTGTTATTTATTTTTTAATCTTAAAGCATTGGAAATTGTTCGTGATTTAAAGCATAGGCTTCTATAAATAACCTAGATATTATCTTGGCCATATTCATAATAAAGGATAGTCTTATACTGCGTGAAAAGAAGAATTCAGCATTATCACTTGAGTCAACGATTCCAATAACAGATGATATACCAACGTCAGGAAGCTCTTTCCCTACTCCTTTTCCAGGATGTATGGCATAATCTCTTATTCGAATTTGCCCAATATCATCTTCATCTCCTAAACAAGCATCAATTCCAATTATGGAGGCATTTGGATGTTTTACACGTATCTCGTCTAAACGTTCATCTATATTTAAAGCGTGAATTGGAGCTGATAAAGTACCGTAAACAGGGAGAGGAAAAAAGTTTTCGGTTAAAATAGATCCAACTAAAGGACCTAAACAATCTCCAATGCATTTGTCAGTACCTATACAAACTATTACAGTATTTTCTGAAAGAAAATTTTTGATTTTTAGAGTTAAATTATGATGAAACTCAAAAGTATAATTAATGTCTGGCTTTAGCATAAAGGATATATCCCCCTTTCACAATATATATATATGTGAACTAAGAAGAAGATAGTATAAAAAAAAAAATATGGGAATAAATACTATAAAAGGAGATTTGTATGAAAAGAATTTTTGTGTATTTTATTCTAATTTTAACAATAATAATTAATATATATTTATTATTGTATTGGAATCCTGGGAAATTAAATAATGATAAGGGAGATTACAGCAAGGAAGTATTATCTTTTACAAAAAGTCCATATAAAGTTGATAAAAGTACAATGTTGGAGAAACTATCATCAGATGATAAGAAGGATATAGAAAAGATCATAAAAAAGTTGTCTGCATTTGATGTTGAAACAATAAGAGAATATTTTAATGATGCAAATGAACAGGAAGGAATAGTAAATATATTTAAACTTTTAAAAAAGAGATTATTGATAGAAGATTATAAAAAGATAGAAGAGATAAGTTCTAAGTATATAGATATTGATAATATAAATAAAATAATTAAAAAGAAAAAATAATTTAGATTAGTATATTAAAATGAAGTATATTGCAGAAATGTGGAGTAAGTTGGATTTAATTTCTGCAAATGCATGATTATAAGAGTTGAAATAAATACAATTTGCAGATATACTAGTCATTGTTGATTGATTGTCAAGCAACTGCTGTGAAAACAGAATAAGGAGGAATTCCCGAGTGGCCAAAGGGGGCAGACTGTAAATCTGTTACGTTTCGTTTCGATGGTTCGAATCCAT